>JBDHSS010000018.1:0-20336 GCA_039808205.1 Paracoccaceae bacterium
CGGGTGCAGCCGTTGGCCGCGAGCGTCGGCTCCGACATCGTCGTGCCCTGCGACGTCAGCGACGAGGCGTCGCTCGATGCGAGCTTCGCCGCCATCGCCGAGCGCTGGGGGCGGCTCGACTTCCTCGTCCACGCCATCGGCTTCTCCGACAAGGGCGAGCTGCGCGGCTCCTACACCGAGATGACCACGGCGGCGAACTTCACGCAGACCATGCTGATCTCGGTCTACTCGTTCACCGCTGCCGCCCAGCGCGCGCAGCGGCTGATGCCCGAGGGCGGCTCGCTGCTGACGCTCACCTACTACGGTGCGGAGAAGGTGATGCCGCACTACAACGTCATGGGCGTCGCCAAGGCGGCACTGGAGGCGTCGGTCAAGTACATGGCGATGGACCTCGGGCCACGCGGCATCCGGGTGAACGCGCTCTCCGCCGGGCCGATCAAGACGCTCGCGGCCTCGGGCATCGGCGATTTCCGCTACATCATGAAGTGGAACGAGCTGAATGCGCCGCTCCGGCGCAACGTCACCCAGGCCGACGTCGGCAAGTCGGCGCTCTACCTCCTCTCCGACCTCGCCTCCGGCGTCACTGGCGAGACCCACCACGTCGATGCCGGCTATCACGTCGTCGGCATGAAGGCCGAGGACGCGCCCGACATCGACGTCGTCTCCGGGCGCAAGGAAGCCGCCCAGTGAACCTCTTGCCGAGCCGCGGCCGATGACCGCCGCCGCGTTCCTGTCGATCGCGCTCCTCCACCTGATGGCGGCGATCAGCCCCGGCCCGTCCTTCGTGATGGCGGTGCGTACCGCCGCCTCCGAGGGGCTTGTGGCCGCGCTCGGCGTCGCGATCGGCCTCGGGCTCGGCGCCGTCGTCTGGGCGCTGGCCGCGCTCTTCGGCCTGCACCTCCTGTTCGAGCTTGCGCCGACGCTGCTTCTCGCGTTCAAGCTCGCCGGCGCCGGCTTCCTGCTCTGGATCGCGTTCCAGACCTGGCGCCACGCCCGCGAGCCGCTGCCGGTCGCCGCCGACGGCGCGCCGGCGCGCAGCCTCGCCGGCGGCCTGCGCCTCGGCCTCCTGACCCAGCTCGCCAATCCGAAGCCCGCGGTGTTCTTCGGCGCGGTCTTCGTCGGCCTGGTGCCGCCGGGCAGCAGCCCGGCCGCGCTGGCGCTGCTCCTTCTCGTCATCCTCCTCGACGAGACGCTCTGGTACGCGCTCGTCGCCCGCGTCTTCTCGCTCGACCGCGCCCGCGCCGCATATGGCCGCGCCAAGCGCTCGGTCGATCGGGTGTTCGGCGGGCTCATTGCCGCCTTCGGCCTCAAGATCGCCATCGGATAAGCCGCCATGACCGAACGCCTGCCGCACGAAAAGGGCTTCCACGTCTCCTGGGACCAGATCCACCGCGACAGCCGCGCGCTGGCCTGGCGCCTCGACCGGCAGGGCCCGGACGATGGCAACTGGCGCGCGGTCGTCGCGATCACCCGCGGCGGCATGGCGCCGGCGATGATCGTCGCGCGCGAGCTCGACATCCGCACCGTCGATACCGTCTCGGTCAAGTCCTACGACTGGCAGCAGCAGGCGGAGCCGACGCTGCTCAAGGCTCCGGCCGCCGAGGTGATGGGGGCGGACGGCACCGGCGTCCTCGTCGTCGACGACCTCGTCGACACCGGCAAGACGCTCGAGCTCGTGCGCAAGCTCTATCCACGCGCGCATTTCGCCACGGTCTACGCCAAGCCGCAGGGGCGGGCGATGGTCGACACCTACATCACCGAGGTCAGCCAGGACACCTGGATCTTCTTCCCGTGGGACATGGCGCTGCAGTACGTCGAGCCCTACCGCGGTGCCTAGGCCAGTCACCGAGCCGCCGGTGCCGCACGCGCACGATCCCCACGCTCACGAGCGTTTCGACCGGCTGGCGCACGAGACCTTCGAGGTCTCGATCATGCTCAAGGGCGCTTTCGCGCTGCTGGAGATGGCGAGCGGCGTGCTGCTCTGGCTGGTCGGCCCGACACTTGTCCTGCATGTCGTCGCGCGGATCAACCAGTGGCACCCGGGCGACAGCACCGACTGGATCGCCGACGCGCTGCAGCACCTCGCGCGCGGCTTCTCGGTGCAGGCCGAGCACTTCTTCGCGATTTACCTGATCGCCCACGGCGTCGTGAAGCTCGCGCTCGTCGTCGGCCTGTTCCGCCAGAAGCGGTGGGCCTATCCGACCTCGATCGTCGTCATGGCGCTCTTCGTCGTCTACCAGCTCTGGCGCTTCAGCCTGACCCACGGCATAGGCCTCCTGGCGCTGAGCGCGTTCGACAGCTTTCTCGTCGTGCTGATCTGGCGCGAGTGGCGCCGGCTGCGGCCGCCCGCGCGCCCGAGCTGATGCCGACACCGAACTGGCAGCAAACGGTTTCTTAACCCTGCCGCGGGATTGCTGGCCGGTCTTCAGCCGAACGAGCGAGCAGCCATGCCCCGCCTTCGCCCCGGTGCCCATGCCGACCCCGGCCACCTCGCGCGCTACCGCGCGGAGGTCGATCGCCTGCACGCCGAGACCGCCGCGGAATTCGGCTGGCGCGCCCTGCCGCCCGAGCAGGCGTCGATGATCGCCGTCGTCATAGCCTCGCTCGCCATGCTGGCGCTGCTCCTGCCCGGCGTGCCGCCCGACCCGAAGGTCTGGCAGATCGCCGCGGCCGAGATCCTGGTCTGGGCCGCGGCCTTCCGCCTGCAGCGGCCGCGTCACGACGCCTTCCAGGCGCAGCTCCACGCCGGCGCCGCACGCCTCGCAGCATGCGCGGCGGCCGAAGCGGCGGCGGAGGCGCCGTTTCTCGGCCGCTCAGCGCGGCAGGTCGGGGCAGACGACGGGCGACTTGGCGGCGCGGTAGGTGCGGGTGTCGACCGCGCCGCCGCCTGCGTCGATCGCCAGCACCAGCGTGTCCTTCTCGATCATCACGACCTCGGCGCGGACGTTGGCGCCGTCCTCCTCCCAGACGACCTTGCCGTCGGAGACCCAGCGCCAGGGCGCCAGCCGGTATGTCTCGACGCAGCTCGTCATCACCAGCGAGCCGTCCGAGAGGAACGCGCGCAGCGTGCCCTCCGGTGCGTCCGCACCCTCGTCGATCCAGACCCGGTCGCGGAGGAGGTCCGCCATCCCCTGGTTGCCGGAACCCGGCATCGCCGGCGTCGGTAGGCCGACCCAGCTGCAGCCCGCAAGCCCGGCGAGGGCCAGGACCAGGCCCGGCGCCCGAGCGCGGCGGAGATCGTCACCAGCCACCTCGACCGCAGCCTCCCCTCGCCGGCGCCGCTCACGCAACCGCGATCACCACCTTGCCGGTCGCCGCCCGCCGGCGCAACAGCTCGAGCCCCGCCTCGGCTTCGGCGAACGGCAGCACGTGGCTCACGTGCGGCGCCAGCCGGCCGAGCCGCCACCAGGCGAACAGCGTCTCGAAGCTGCCGCGCACCGCGTCCGGCGAGTGCTCGGCCCAGGCGCCGAAATGCAGCCCGAAGACGCTCAGATCCTTCACCAGGAGCAGGTTGGCCGGATACTGCGGCACGCCGCCGCTGGCGAAGCCGATCGGCAGGATGCGCGCCCGCGGCCGGGTGGCGCGGAGCGCCGCCTCGGCGAGCTCGCCGCCGACCGGGTCATAGACCACGTCGGCGCCGCCGAGCGCCTTCACCTCGGCGCGCACGTCGGCGTCGCTTCCGATCGTGACCGACGCACCAGCCGTCCGCGCGATGGCCAGGCGCTCGGCGCCGCGCGCCACCGCGATCACGCGCGCGCCCATCAGGCTCCCGAGCTCCACCGCCGCGAGCCCGACGCCGCCCGAGGCGCCGAGGACGAGCAGCGTCTCCCCCGGCCTGAGCTTCGCGAGCCAGGCGAGGCCGACGTGGCTGGTGCCATGGGCAACGATGAACCCGGCCGCCACCGTGTCAGGCATCGCGTCGGGAAGGGCGGCGCAGCGGCTGGCGGGAACGGCGATCCATTCGGCGAGGCCGCCGTGGCCGACGTAGGCCGCAACCCGCGTCCCGGGCGCCGGCTGCGCGACGCCGGGCCCGAGCGCCTCGACCACGCCCGCGATCTCGACGCCGGGCGCGAACGGCAGCGCGGGGCGGATCTGGTACTTCCCCGCCGCCAGCAGCGTGTCGGCGAAGTTGAGCCCGCAGGCGCGCACGCGGACCAGCACCTCGCCGTCGCCGGGCACCGGGACCGGCGCCTCCATCCGCACCAGCGGCTCGCCGAGCGCCGTCACCATCATCGCCGCCATCGTCGCGGGGATCATCGCCGGTCTCATCGTTCGGGCACCTCCGCGTCCGGGTCGCGCAGGCCGAGCACGTCGATCATCGTGTATTGCCCGGGCGGTCGGCCCTGTCCCCAGAGCGCCGCCCGCACCGCGCCCCGGGCGAAAAGCATCCGGTCGCTGGCGATGTGGCCGAGCACCACCCGCTCGCCGGGCCCGGCGAAGATCGCCTCGTGCTCGCCTATGACGTCGCCGCCGCGCAAACTCGCAAAGCCGATCGCACCTTCCGGCCGCGCTCCGGTGATGCCGTCGCGGCCGCGAACGGCGGCGTCGGCGAGGTTGACCCGTCGTCCCGCCGCCGCGGCCTCGCCGAGCATGAGCGCGGTGCCCGAGGGCGCGTCGACCTTGGCGCGGTGGTGCATCTCGACGATCTCGATGTCGTAGTCGGGCCCGAGGACCGCCGCCACCCGCCGCACCAGCACGGTCAGGAGGTTCACCCCGACGCTCATGTTGCCCGAGCGCACGAGGACCGCGTGCCGCGCCGCCGCGGCCAGCCGCTCGAGGTCGGGCCGGTCGAGCCCGGTGGTGCCGATGACGTGCACGAGCCGCGCCTGCGCCGCCAGCTCGGCAAAGAGCAGCGTCGCCTCGGGCGTGGTGAAGTCGAGCACCGCGTGGCTGCGCGCGAAGACCTCGAGCGGATCGGTCTCGACGACCACGCCCTGCGCCGTGCCGGCGTCGGCGCCCAGCACCTCGCCGAGCGGCCGTCCCGCCCAGGGGTGCCCCGGCCGCACGGTGGCGCCCGAAAGATGCGCGCCGGGGGTCTCGGCCACCGCCCGCACCAGCATCCGCCCCATCCGGCCGGCGACGCCGGTGACCGCGATCCCGATGCCGTCCGCCATGGCGTTCCTCCGGTGCCTTGCCCTTGACTCCGGGCGGGTCCGATAGGATGTGACCGGGATGGCAAAGACAAGACCCCTCGCCCCGGGCGGCGGCGCGCCCGGCCAGCGCCAGCTTCGCGTCGGCGAGGTGATCCGCCGCGCGCTCTCGGAGATCCTGCAGCGGGGCGAGGTGCACGACCCCGACCTCGCGCACGTCTCGGTGACCGTGGCCGAGGTGCGCGTCTCGCCCGACCTGCGCCACGCCACCGCCTACGTGCTGCCGCTGGGCGGAGTCAACACCGCCGAGGTCGTCCGCGCGCTCGGGCGCAACCGCGCCGAGCTGCGCCGGCTCGTCACCGACAAGATCGACCTGCGCTTCTCGCCCGAGCTCGCCTTTCAGGCCGACACCCGCTTCGACCAGATGGACCGCACGCGCGAGATGCTGCGCTCTCCGGCGGTGCGCCGGGATCTCGAGGACTGACGCCAGCATGGCGCGGCGCGTGCGCGGCCGGCCGGTGCATGGCTGGCTGATCCTCGACAAGCCCGCCGGCGTCAGCTCGGCCCAGGCGGTCGCCCGCGCCAAGCACGCGCTCGACGCGCAGAAGGCCGGGCACGCCGGCACGCTCGATCCCGCCGCCACCGGGGTTCTCGCGATCGCGCTCGGCGAGGCCACCAAGACCGTTCCCTTCGTCACCGACGCGCGCAAGGCCTACCGCTTCACCGTGCGCTGGGGTGCGGCGACCACGACCGACGACGCCGAGGGCGAGGTCATCGCCACCTCCGCCCTGCGCCCGGACCGGGCCGCGATCGAGGCGGCGCTGCCGGCGTTCACCGGCGACATCCTGCAGGTGCCGCCGCAGGTCTCGGCGGTGAAGGTCGACGGCGAGCGCGCCTATGCGCTGGCCCGTGCCGGCGAGAGCCTCGAGCTCGCCGCACGGCCGCTCCACGTCGAGCGGCTGGCGCTGGTCGACACCCCCGATGCCGACACCGCCGTCCTCGAGATGACCTGCGGCAAGGGCGGCTACGTGCGCGCCATCGCCCGCGACCTCGGCCAGCGGCTCGGCTGCCTCGGCCACGTCGCCACGCTGCGTCGCCTCTCGGCGGGACCGTTCGACCTCGACGGCGCCGTCGACTGGGCGGCGCTCGGCGAGCGCGGGCTGAAGGCGCACCTCCTGCCGATCGAGGCGGCGCTTGTCGGCCTGCCCGAGCTCGCCTGCCCGCCGGCCCTGGTCGCGCGGCTCCTGAACGGCAATCCGCTGCCGCTCCCGGGGCCCGGCCTCGCCGACGGCGCGGTCGCCTGGGCGAGCAGCACCGGCCAGCCGGTCGCGATCGGCACCTGGAAGGGCGGCGCGCTGCACCCGTCGCGCGTCTTCGTGCTCGGGCCATGAGCGCGACCCGCCGGGCTGCTTATCGCGGGCGCGCCTTCGCGCGCTGGCTGCTCGACCGGGTCGAGCTGCGCACGCTCCTCGCGCTCGCGGTCGTCGCCGGGTGCCTCTGGGTGTTCGTGGGCGTCGCCGACGAGGTCAGGGAAGGCGAGACGCACGGGGTCGACACCGCGCTCCTTCTCGCGCTGCGCAACCCGGCCGATCCGACCGACCCGCTCGGCCCGCCCTGGCTCGAGGAGCTCGGCCGCGACGTCACGGCACTCGGCAGCTTCGGCATCCTGACCGCGATCACGCTGTCCGTCGCGGGCTATCTCTGGCTGCGCGGCAACCGCCGCTCGATGTGGCTGGTGTTGGCCTCGGTCGGCGGCGGGCAGGCGCTGTCCTCGCTCGCCAAGCACGGCTTCGACCGGCCGCGCCCCGACCTCGTGCCCCACGGCATGGTCACCTACACCGCGAGCTTCCCGTCGGGGCACTCGATGATGGCGGCGGTCACCTACCTGACGCTGGCGGCGCTGGTCGCGCGGGTGCAGCCCACGCGCGCGCTCAAGGTCTACGTGCTGGTGCTCGCCACGCTCGTCGTGCTCGCGATCGGCATCAGCCGGGTCTACCTCGGCGTCCACTGGCCGACCGACGTGCTCGCCGGCTGGACTGCGGGCGCGGGCTGGGCGCTCGCCTGCTGGCTCGTCGCCATGTGGCTCGAGGCGCGCGGCAGCGTCGAGCCGCCGCCCGAGCGTTGACAGCCGCCCGAGGCCTGCGCCCTAGTGGC
Organism: Paracoccaceae bacterium; assembly: GCA_039808205.1. Classification (GTDB taxonomy): domain Bacteria; phylum Pseudomonadota; class Alphaproteobacteria; order Rhodobacterales; family Rhodobacteraceae; genus Amaricoccus. The sequence continues at coordinate 7,245 of JBDHSS010000018.1, forward strand.
GGCAGCGAGGCGAGGAGGCGAGGATGACCGGTGATCTCTGGGGCGAGGAGCGCCTCTATCTCGAGGATCTGCCCGAGGGCCGGCGGTTCGAGAGCCGCTCGACGCGCACGCTCGACGCCGCGGCGATCATGGCCTTCGCGTCGGAGTACGACCCCCAGCCGTTCCACACCGATCCAGCCGCGGCGGCGGACACCTTCTTCGGCGGACTTGCGGCCAGCGGCTGGCAGACCGCCGCGATCACCATGCGGATGCTGGTCGAGGGCCTGCCGATCGCCGGCGGCCTGATCGGCGCCGGGGGCGACATCGCCTGGCCGCGCCCGACCCGTCCCGGCGACACGCTGCGCGTGGTGAGCACCGTCGAGAAGGTCACGCCGTCGCGCTCGCGCCCCGATCGCGGCAGCGTCGTCTTGCGCACCGAGACGCTGAACCAGAACGGCGAGCCGGTGCAGGTGCTGGTCTCGCGCATGGTGGTGCCGCGCCGATCCGCGCCGTGACTCGGCGCCACGGTTAACTGGTTAACGACAGCGCGCCCCCTGAAACGACGCATAGCGCCCGGGCGCTCCGCCGCGAAGGCGGTCGTTACGCGATGGTTAAGGCAGCAGCCGGCCCATGCCGCTCCGGCCGCGAGACGAAAGGCGCCCGCCAGCGATTGCCGGCGGGCGCCCGAGTGTTGGTGCGGCGCCGCCAGGCCGGCGGCGTCGCGTGAGGTCAGGCGAGGACCGCGGCGTCGGCGCGGCGGCGCGAGAACTGGTAGCCGATGCCGAGCAGCGCGAACCAGACCGGCGCGACGTAGAGCGCCACACGGGTGCTCGGGTCGAAGCCGAGGAAGATCGCGACCATCACCAGGAACGCGAGCACGCCCCAGTTGCTGACCGGCGCCCCGGGCATCCGGAAGCTGACCGGCTGGGCCTCGCCGCGGGCGATCGCCCGGCGGTAGCCGAGGTGGGCGAGCATGATCATGCCCCAGGTCCAGAGCGTTCCGACGAGCGCGACCGACGTCACGTAGACGAAGACCTGCTCGGGGATGAAGTAGTTGAGAACGACGCCGATGAGCATGATGAGCACCGAGACGGTGATGCCGGCGGCCGGGACGTGGTTGCGGTTGACCTTGCCGAACGCCTTCGGCGCCTGGCCGAACTGCGCCAGCGTGTAGAGCATCCGGCCGGTCGAGAAGATGCCGGAGTTGCACGACGAGGCGGCGGCGGTGATGACGACGAAGTTGATGACGAGAGCGGCGGCGGGCAGGCCCATGCGCTCGAAGACCATCACGAACGGGCTCTCGCCGGCCGAGAACTCGGTCCACGGCACCAGCATCATCACGACGAGCAGCGCGCCGATGTAGAAGACGAGGATCCGCCAGACGACGGCGTTGGTGGCCTTGGGCAGCGACTTCGCCGGATCCTCGACCTCGCCGGCGGTGACCCCGAGAAGCTCGACGCCCTGGAAGGCGAACATCACCATCTGCAGCGCCAGCACCACGCCGAGGACGCCGGTCGGGAAGAGGCCGCCGTGCGCCCAGAGGTTGGAGACCTGGGCGGCGTCGGCATGCTCGCCCGAGCCGAAGATCAGGAACAGCGGACCGGCGATCAGCAGGCCGACGATCGCGAGGATCTTGATGAGCGCGAACCAGAACTCGAGCTCGCCGAAGAACTTCACGGCGATGAGGTTGACGCTGTAGAGGACGCCGAGCGTGACGAGGGCCGGGATCCACTGCGGCACGTCGGGGAACCAGAAGTGGGTGTAGATGCCGACAGCGGTGATCTCGGCCATGCCGGTCACCACCCACATGAACCAGTAGGACCAGCCGGTGGCGAAGCCGGCGAACGGCGACACGTACTCCTCGGCGTAGGTCGCGAACGAGCCCGCGACCGGCCGGTGCAGCATCAGCTCGCCGAGCGCGCGCATGATGAAGAAGATGATGACGCCAGCGGCGGCGTAGGCGAGGATGAGCCCGGGGCCGGCCTGGCTGATCGCCCGGCCCGAGCCGAGGAAGAGCCCGACGCCGATCGCGCCGCCGAGCGCGATGAGCTGGACGTGCCGGTCCTTGAGCCCGCGGTGGAAGTCCTTCTCCTCCCGCTGCTGTTCAGCGGCAAGCACCGCCTGATCCATGTGTTGCATGGCCATTCCTCCTTGGGGATTTGTCGTTGGAAAGGGAGCGTGCCGCCCGCGACGGCGGCCCGGCGGTCAGAGCGCCGCGACGAGCTCGATCTCGACCGAGGCGCCGCGCGGCAGCGCCGCGACCTGCACGGTGGAGCGCGCCGGCTTGTGGCTGCCGAAACGCTTCTCGTAGACCGCGTTCAGCCGCGCGAAGTCGCCGAGGTCGGTGACGAAGACCGTCGCCTTCACCACCCGGTCGAGGCTGGTGCCGGCTTCCTTCAGGACGGCGGCGAGGTTGTCGAACACCTGCTCGGTCTGCGCCTCGATGCCGGCGGGCATCTCGCCCTTCAGGTCGAGCGGGATCTGGCCCGAGGTGAACAGGAGGTCGCCGGTCTTCACGGCGTGGCAGTAGGGGCCGATGGCTGCGGGGGCTCCGGCGGCGTTGATCGGGGTCATGCGTGCGCTTCCTTGGTGGTGGAGGTAAGGCTGGCGGCCGACGCCGTGTAGCGGTCGAGCCCGAGCGGCAGGGCGTCGATCGCCGGCGCGCGGCCGGAGACGAGATCGGCGAGCACGCGGCCGGAGCCGCAGGCCATGGTCCAGCCGAGCGTGCCGTGGCCGGTATTGAGCCACAGGTTGCCGTACTTCGCCCGGCCGATCACCGGCGGCCCGTCCGGGGTCATCGGCCGGTGGCCGGCCCAGAAGGTGCCCGCCTTCGCGTCGCCGCCAGCGCCGTAGAAGTCGGTGACCACGTGCTCGAGCGTGGCGCGGCGGTTGGCGTGCAGCACGGTCGAATAGCCGTCGAGCTCGGCCATGCCGCCGACGCGGATGCGGTCGCCGAGGCGGGTGATCGCGACCTTGTGGTACTCGTCCATCACCGTCGACTCGGGCGCGCCGGCGGGGTCGGTGATCGGCACGGTCAGCGAGTAGCCCTTCACCGGATAGACCGGCAGGCGGATGCCGTGCCGCCGCAGGAGGAGCGGCGAGTAGCTGCCGAGCGCCACGACATAGGCGTCCGCAGTCACCGGCCCGGTGCTCGTCGAGACGCCGGCGATGCGGTCGCCGTCGGTCAGGAGCCCGTCGATCGTCACGTCGTAGCGGAAGACGACGCCGCGCGCCGCGGCCAGCTCGCGCAGCGCGTTGGTGAACTTGAAGCAGTCGCCGGTCTCGTCGCCGGGCAGGCGCAGGCCGCCGACGAACTTCTCCCGCACGCGGGCGAGCGCGGGCTCGACGCGGATGCAGCCCTCGACGTCGAGCACCTCGTGCGGCACGCCGAGATCGGCCAGCACGTGCACGTCCTTGGCCGAGCCCGCGAGCAGCTTCTCGGTGCGGAAGAGCTGCAGCGTGCCCTGGCTGCGCTCGTCGTAGGAGATCCCCGTCGTCGCGCGCAGCTCGCGCAGCAGGTCGCGGCTGTATTCGGCGATCGGCACCATGCGGCCCTTGTTCACCTCGTAGGCCGCGGCGGTGCAGTTCCGGAGCATTGCCAAGGCAAAGCGCCAGAACGCCGGATCGAAGCTCGGGCGGATGAAGAGCGGGCTGTGCTTCATGAACAGCCACTTGATCGCCTTGACCGGGATGCCGGGCGCCGCCCACGGCGAGGCATAGCCGGGCGAGACCTCGCCGGCATTGGCGAAGCTCGTCTCGAGCGCGGGGCCCGGCTGGCGGTCGAGGACCGTCACCTCGTGGCCGGCCTCCGCGAGGTACCAGGCGCTGGTGGTGCCGATGACACCGCTGCCGAGGATGACGATCTTCATGCCGAGAGCCTTTCCGACTGGGGGGTTGCGTAGACGCGAGCATAGCGGCTGCCGAGGCCGGTGAGGATTTCGTAGCCGATGGTGCCGGCCTCGATGGCGAGCGCGTCGACCGGGTGGCGCGGCCCGATCAGCTCGACGAGGCCGCCCTCCACCGCTTGCGGCGCGTCGGTGACGTCGAAGGTCACGCTGTCCATCGAGACGATGCCGACGAGCGGCACGGCGGTGTCGCCGACGAAGCCGGTCGCGCGCTGGCCGAGGCTGCGCAGGTAGCCGTCGGCATAGCCGACCGCGACGGTGGCGATCCGGCTCGGCCGCGCCGCCTGCCATGCCGCGCCATAGCCGACGCGCGCGCCGGCGGGGATGTCGCGCACCTGCACGATCCGCCCGAGGAGCCGCACCGCCCCGCGCATCGGGTTGGCGGCGCCCTTGACCGGCGCGAGGCCGTAGAGCGCGGCGCCGGGACGGGCGAGGTCGAAGTGGAAATTGGGCCCGAGGAACACGCCCGACGAGTTGGCGAGGCTGGCCGGCGCCGCCGGCAGCCGGCACCGCGCCGCCTCGAAGGCGGCGAGCTGGGCGCGGTTCATCGGGTGCGCCTGGTCCTCGGCGCAGGCGAGATGGCTCATGACGAGCCGAAGCGCGATGCCGTCGAGCTGCGCGGGATCGGCGACCAGCCGGTCGAGCTCGTCCGCCGGCAGCCCCATGCGCGACATGCCGCTGTCGACCTGGAGCGCCGCCGCCAGCGGCCGGCTGCGCTGCCGCGCGAGCTCGGCCCAGGCCGCAACCTGCCGCAGGCTGTTCAGGACCGGCGTGACCCGCGCCTCGGCGGCGATGCGCTCGGCGCCGGCCGGCAGGCCGTTCAGCACGAAGACCTCGGCCGACGCCGGCAGCAGCGGCCGGAGCTCCAGCGCCTCGTCGAGATGCGCGACGAAGAACTGCTGCGCCCCGGCGTCGGCCAGCGCCGGCGCCACCTGCGCGGCGCCGAGCCCGTAGGCGTCGGCCTTGACCACCGCCGCGCAGCCGGCTGAGCCGAGGCGCGCCTTGAGGTCGCGCCAGTTGGCGACGATGGCGCCGAGGTCGATCTCGAGCACTGCGCCCGCGAAGTGTGAACCGCTCTGCCGCATCGGCCCTGCCCCTTTCGGAAATGCCTTCGAACACCTATAAGCAAGACGCATGCCAACCATGCGCCGAGCGCAATGCATTGATCCAGCGGGATAAAGCGCAAGGGGCACGATAGCCCGGTGTACGCGAGGACGTACACTCGCGAGGCGCCAACGGAAGAATCGCTTGCTTTCCCAGACGGTTGCCCCAAGTGTAAACTTTAGGGTACGGCTGTAACGCCAAGTTTACGGGATGGGCCGCGATGCGCTTAGAGATCGCCTTTGCCGACCGGGTCGGCATCGCGTCGGAGATCCTGTCGGTGCTGGCGCGCCGTCGGCTGAACGTCGTCGCGGTCGAGGTCGATCCGCCGCACGTCTACATCGACGTGCCCGACACGCCCGAGGCCGACCTGCCCGAGATCGCCGCCGCCGTCGGCAAGGTCCGCGGCGTCGAGGCGGTGCGCGCCGTCGACCTGCTGCCCGGCGCGCGGCGGCGGATGCAGCTCGATGCGCTGCTCGACGCGCTCGGCGGACCGGTGATGGCGGTCGACGGCGGCGGTACCGTCCTCGTCGCCAACGAGGCGGCGGCGACGATGGCCGAGGTCGCCGACCTGTCGGGCACCCGCCTCGCCGATCTCCTCGACGAGGCCGCGGTCGCCGCCGAGCTCATCGCGCGACGCTTCAGCATGCCGCCGCGCGAGGTCACGCTGCGCGGTCGGCCGTACATGATCGAGACCCGGCCGCTCGACGCAGCGAGCCCGGCCGCCGGCGGCGTCGTGCTGCTGCACGCGCCGCAGCGGCTCGGCGAGCGGCTGAATGCGCTGCAGGGCCAGGACACCGGCGGCTTCGAGGCGATGCTCGGCGACTCGGGCCCGATGCGCGCGCTCAAGGCGCGCGCCGCTCGCGTCGCCACGGTCGACGCGCCGCTTCTCGTCCTCGGCGAGACCGGCACCGGCAAGGAGCTGCTGGCGCGCGCCTGTCATCTGGCAAGCCCGCGCGCCGGGCGGCCGTTTCTTGCGCTCAACTGCGCCGCACTCCCCGAGAGCCTCGCCGAGAGCGAGCTCTTCGGCTACGCCGGCGGCGCCTTCTCCGGCGCCCGCCGCGACGGCAAGCCGGGCCTGCTCGAGCTCGCCGAACGCGGCACGGTGTTCCTCGACGAGATCGGCGAAATGTCGCTCTACCTGCAGGCGAAGCTGCTGCGCTTCCTGAACGACGGCAGCTTCCGCCGGGTCGGCGGCGAGCGCGAGACCAAGGTCGACGTGCGCATCATCAGCGCCACCCACCGCGACCTGCCGGCGATGATCGCTCGCGGCGACTTCCGCGAGGATCTCTACTACCGCCTCAACGTGCTGTCGCTGACCCTGCCGCCGCTGCGCGAGCGCGGCGAGGACATCCTGGTGCTCGCCCGGCATTTCGTGGCGCGCGCCGCGGCGCAGACCCGGCGCGGGACCTGCCGGCTGTCGGCGGAAGCCGAGGCGGCGCTCCTCGCCGCGCGCTGGCCCGGCAACGTGCGCCAGCTCGAGAACGTCATCTTCCGCGCGGTGACGCTCAGCGACGCGAGCCTCCTCGGCCCTCCCGACCTCGGGCTCGGCGCCGGCGAGCCGTCCGGGAACGCCGGCGACGCCCCCGAGGCGGTCGAGAGCTGGGCCGCGGCAGTCAACGCCTTCGAGCGCGACCTCCTCGCCCGGCTTTACCCGGACTATCCCTCGAGCCGCAAGCTCGCCGCCCGCCTCGGCGCCTCGCACACGATGATCGCGAACAAGCTGCGCCGGTACCGCGTGGGCGGCACGGCGCGGTAAGACGGGCGCCGCTACTCCGCCGCGCGCACCTCGCCGCCCGGCAAATAGTTGAGGATCGACGCCAGCCAGCGCTCGACCAGCGCGACGTCCATGCCCTTGCGGCGGGCATAGTCCTCGACCTGGTCGCGCTCGACCTGCGCCACGCCGAAGTAGTGGCTTTCGGGGTGCGACAGGTAGACGCCGCTGACCGAGGATGCCGGCCACATGGCGAAGCTCTCGGTCAGGGCCACCCCGGTCGTCCGCTCGGCGTCGAGCAGGCGGAAGAGCGTCGCCTTCTCGGTGTGGTCGGGCTGCGCCGGATAGCCCGACGCCGGCCGGATGCCGCGGTAGGGCTCGGCGGCCAGCTCGCTCGGGCTGAACGCCTCGTCGGGCGCATAGGCCCAGAACTCGCGGCGCACGCGCTCGTGCATCCGCTCGGCGAACGCCTCGGCGATGCGATCGGCCAGCGCCTTCGACAGGATCGCGGAATAGTCGTCGTTCGCCCGCTCGAAGCGCGCCGCGATCTCGGCCTCCTCGACGCCGGCCGTCACCACGAAGCCGCCCAGCCAGTCGGGCACCCCCTCGGGCGCGATGAAATCGGCGAGCGCCACGTTCGGCTGCCCCGGCCGCTTGCCGCGCTGCTGGCGCAGCGTGAAGAAGGTGGCGAGCTCGGCCGTCCGCGTCTCGTCGGTGTAGAGCCGGATGTCGTCGCCGACCGCGTTCGCCGGCCAGAAGCCGACGACGCCGCGCGGCCGGAACCACTTCTCCGCCACGATCCGGCCGAGCATCGCCTGGGCGTCCTCGAACAGCTGCCGCGCCGCAGCGCCCTGCGCGGGATCGTCGAGGATCGCCGGATAGCGCCCCTTGAGCTCCCAGGCCTGGAAGAACGGCGTCCAGTCGACGTAGCGGACGAGCTCGGCCAGATCCCAATCCTCGAAGACGCGCGTCCCGGTGAACGTCGGCCGCGGCGGCACGTAGCCCGCCCAGTCGACCGGGAACGGGTTCGCCCGCGCCCGCTCCAGCGGCAGCCGGGTCTTCTCGCGCTCCGCCCGCTCGTGCGCGGCGGCGAGCTTGGCGTACTCCGCCTGTACGGTCGCCACGTAGGGCGCCTTCGCCTGCGGCGACAAGAGGCTGCCGACCACGCCCACCGCCCGGCTCGCGTCGTTGACGTGCACGGCCTGCCCGCGGGCATATCGCGGGTGGATCTTCACCGCGGTATGCACCCGGCTCGTCGTCGCGCCGCCGATCAGGAGCGGGATCTCGAACCCCTCGCGCTCCATCTCCGCCGCGACGTGCGCCATCTCCTCAAGCGACGGCGTGATGAGGCCGGAGAGGCCGATGATGTCGACGCCCTCGGCCTTCGCCGTCTCGAGGATCTTCGTCGCCGGCACCATCACGCCGAGATCGATGATCTCGTAGTTGTTGCAGGCGAGCACGACGCCGACGATGTTCTTGCCGATGTCGTGCACGTCGCCCTTCACCGTCGCCATCAGGATCTTGCCCGCCCTCCGGCGCTCGCCGCCGCCGTTCGCCGCCTTCTCCGCCTCCATGTAGGGCAGGAGCACCGCGACCGCCTGCTTCATCACCCGCGCCGACTTCACCACCTGCGGCAGGAACATCTTGCCTGAGCCGAAGAGGTCGCCGACCACGTTCATCCCCGCCATCAGCGGCCCCTCGATGACGTGCAGCGGCCGCTCGGCGCCGGCCCTTGCCTCCTCGGTGTCGGCCTCGATGAACTCGGTGATGCCGTTGACGAGCGCGTGCTCGAGCCGCTTCTCGACCGGCCACTCGCGCCAGGCGAGGTCGCGCTCCTTCGCCTCCTTGCCGGCCGCGCCCTTGTAGCGCTCGGCGAGCGCGAGCAGCCGCTCGGTCGAATCCGCGCGACGGTTCAGCACCACGTCCTCGCACGCCTCGCGCAGCTCGGGCTCGATCGAGTCGTAGACCGCGAGCTGGCCGGCGTTGACGATGCCCATGTCCATGCCCGCGGCGATGGCGTGGTAGAGAAAGACCGCGTGCATCGCCTCGCGCACCGTCTCGTTGCCGCGGAACGAGAAGCTGAGGTTCGAGACCCCGCCCGAGACGTGGACGTGCGGCAGGCCGGCGCGGATTTCGCGCGTCGCCTCGATGTAGTCGACCCCGTAGTTGTCGTGCTCCTCGATGCCGGTCGCCACCGCGAAGATGTTCGGGTCGAAGACGATGTCCTCGGGCGGAAAGCCGACCTCGTCGACGAGGATGCGGTAGGCGCGGGTGCAGATCTCGACCTTGCGCGCCTTCGTGTCGGCCTGGCCCTGCTCGTCGAACGCCATGACCACGACGGCCGCGCCGTACGCCCGGCAGAGGCGGGCCTGGTGGACGAAGGCCTCCTCGCCCTCCTTCATCGAGATCGAGTTGACGATGGGCTTGCCCTGCACGCACTTCAGCCCCGCCTCGATCACCTCCCACTTCGAGGAGTCGATCATCACCGGCACCTTGGCGATGTCAGGCTCCGAGGCGATGAGGTTCAGGAACGTCGTCATCGCTGCCTTCGAGTCGATCAGCCCCTCGTCCATGTTGACGTCGATGACCTGCGCGCCGTTCTCGACCTGGTCGCGCGCAACGGCCAGCGCCGCCGGGAAGTCGCCGGCGGTGACGAGCTTGCGGAACCGCGCCGAGCCGGTGACGTTCGTGCGCTCGCCGACGTTCACGAACGGGATCTCCGGGGTGAGCACGAAGGGCTCGAGCCCGGAAAGCCGCATCCGCGGCTCGACCTCCGGCACCCGTCGCGGCGCGTGCCGGCCGACCGCCGCCGCGATCGCCCGGATGTGCTCGGGCGTCGTGCCGCAGCAGCCGCCGACGACGTTGACGAGCCCCTCGCGCGCGAACTCCTCGACCTGCGCGGCCATGAACTCCGGGCTCTCGTCGTACTGCCCGAAGGCGTTCGGCAGCCCGGCGTTCGGGTAGGCGCAGATCAGCGTGTCGGCGACCTCGGAAAGCTCGGCGATGTGCGGCCGCATCGCGCCGGCGCCGAGCGCGCAGTTGAGCCCGACGGTCAGCGGCCGCGCGTGCCGCACCGAATGCCAGAACGCCGTCGGCGTCTGCCCCGACAGCGTGCGCCCCGAGAGATCGGTGATGGTGCCGGAGATCATGATCGGCAGCCGCACGCCCTTCTCGGCAAAGATCTCGTCGCAGGCGAAGATCGCCGCCTTAGCGTTCAGCGTGTCGAAGATGGTCTCGATCAGGATCAGCTCGGCGCCGCCGTCGACGAGCCCGCGCAACTGCTCGCCGTAGGCGGTGCGCAGGTCGTCGAAGCTCACTGCGCGGAAGCCCGGATCGTTCACGTCGGGCGAGATCGACGCGGTGCGGTTGGTCGGCCCGAGTGCGCCGGCGACGAAGCGCCGTCGTCCGTCCTCGGCCGCCGCCCGGTCGAGCGCCTTGCGGACCAGGCGCGCGCCTTCGAGGTTCAGCTCGTAGACCCGGTCCTGCATGCCGTAGTCGGCTTGGGCGATCGCGGTCGAGGAGAAGGTGTTGGTCTCGACGATGTCCGCTCCCGCCGCCGCATAGCGATAGTGGATCGCCTCGATCGCGTCCGGCTGCGTCAGGATCAGCAGGTCGTTGTTGCCCTGCTGCGGATGGCCAGCGCAGGCGCAGGCGCCGTGCCCGGTGAAGTCGTCCTCGCCGAGCCCGAGCCCCTGGATCTGCGTGCCCATGGCGCCGTCGAGAATGAGGATGCGCTCGCGCGCCGCCGCCAAGAGCGCCTGGCCCGCCGCCGAGATCCCGTCCTGCGCCATGCCCCGCCCTCCTCGCGTCAACCGTCGCGCCTGCATAGGCCAGAACGCCGGGAGGCGAAAGTCCGGCCGTTCGCAGCCGCGAAACGCCACAATCAAGGTTCTGCGCCCACGACCGAAGCGAGGGTTTGCTTCGCGAGTCCCGGCCCGACAGGCAAACGCATGCGTTTGCCGGGCCGTTCGTTGGGGCGCGGGACGCGCGGAGACGAAGGGGCGCCGTGTGTCGCCGACGGCGCCAATCCGTCGGCAATGACACCGGCGTGCCAGCAAGGCGCTGTCGTGCAGCGTGTTGCCTGGAAACCCCCGCCACGCCGCCCCCTTGTCATTCCCCGCCCGGCGCGGCCATAGTCGCGGCCGAGCCCCAGCGGACCCGAGCCATGGACCTTCTCGCCGCCGCCCTCCGCGCCCGCGCCAATGCCTACGCGCCCTATTCCGGCTTCAAGGTCGGCGCGGCGCTGCGCTGCCCCGACGGCAGCGTCTTCGCCGGCTGCAACGTCGAGAACGTCGCCTATCCGCAGGGCACCTGTGCCGAGGCCGGCGCCATCGCCCGCATGGTCGCCGAGGGCCAGACCGAGATCGCCGAGGTGCTGGTCGTCGCCGGTGGCCCGCCGCTCGTCACTCCGTGCGGCGGCTGCCGCCAGAAGCTCGCCGAGTTCGCCGAGCCCGGAACCCCGGTCATCCTCGCCACGCCCGACGGCGAAGGAGCGCGCACCACCGTCGGCGCGCTGCTGCCCGGCGCCTTCGGTCCCGCCCACCTCGCGAGGACCGCGCCATGACCGAGCATGACGCCGCCCGGCGCGCCCTCGCCTGCCTCGACCTCACCAACCTCGACGACGCCTGCGACGCCGCCGCCGTCGCCGCCCTCTGCGCCCGCGCCGCCACCCCGCACGGCCCGGTCGCCGCCGTCTGCCTGTGGCCGCGCTTCACAGCCCAGGCGAAGGCCGCGCTCGCCGGCTCGCCGATCCGCATCGCCACGGTGGTGAACTTCCCCGCCGGCACCGCGCCCGTCGCCGACACCGAGGCCGAGATCGCCCGCGCGCTCGCCGACGGTGCCGACGAGATCGATTTCGTCGTCCCATGGCGCCGCCTCGCCGCAGGCCACCCCAGCGAGATCGCCGCGGCCGTGACCGCGGTCAAGGGCGCGTGCGGCGCCGCCACGCTCAAGGCGATCCTCGAGACCGGCGAGCTCGCCGACCCCGCGCTGATCCGCGCCGCCGCCGACGAGGCGCTCGCCGGCGGCGCCGACTTCCTCAAGACCTCGACCGGCAAGGTGCCGGTCAACGCCACCCCGGAAGCCGCCCGCATCCTGCTGGACGCGATCCGCGCCTCTGGCCGCGACGTCGGGCTGAAGCCCGCGGGCGGGGTGCGCACCACCGCGGACGCGGCGCGCTACCTCGCGCTCGCCGACGAGATGATGGGCGCGGGCTGGGCCACGCCCGCCCGCTTCCGCATCGGCGCCTCGGGCGTCCTCACGGCACTCCTCGCCACGCTCGACGGCGCCGCCGCCACCCTGCCCGGCGACGGCTACTGAATGCTGCCGCAGGAAGTCATCATCGCCAAGCGCGACGGCGGCAAGCTGTCGGATGAGGCGATCGGCTTCATGGTCCAGGGCATCACCGACGGCACGCTCTCCGAGGGCCAGGTCGCGGCCTTCGCCATGGCCGTCCTCTTGCGCGGCATGGACGTCGACGAGCGCGTCGCGCTGACGCTCGCCATGCGCGACTCGGGCACGGTGCTCGCCTGGGACCTGCCCGGCCCCGTGCTCGACAAGCACTCGACCGGCGGTGTCGGCGACAACGTCTCGCTGATGCTCGCCCCCGCGCTCGCGGCGTGCGGTGCTTTCGTCCCGATGATCTCCGGCCGCGGCCTTGGCCACACCGGCGGCACGCTCGACAAGTTCGACGCGATCCCCGGCTACCGCACCCAGCCCGACGCCGAGACCTTCGCCCGTGTGGTCCGCGAGGTCGGCTGCGCGATCATCGGCCAGACCGCCGACATCGCCCCCGCCGACCGCCGGCTCTACGCGATCCGCGACGTGACCGGCACCGTCGAGTCGGTCGACCTCATCACCGCCTCTATCCTCGCCAAGAAGCTCGCCTCCGGCCTCGACGCGCTGGTGCTCGACGTCAAGGTCGGCACCGGGGCCTTCATGGCGACGCGCGAGGCGGCGCTGGCGCTGGCGTCCAGCCTCGTCGAGGTCGCGAACGGTGCCGGCTGCCGCACCCGCGCGCTCGTCACCGACATGGACGAGCCGCTCGCCACCGCCGCCGGCAATGCGCTCGAGATGGCCAACGCCGTGCGCTTCCTGCGCGGCGACAGCATCGACGGCCGGCTCTGGGACGTCTCGGTCGCGCTCGGCGCCGAGCTGCTCGCGCTCGGCGGCATCGCCCGCGACGCAGCCGACGGTGCGGACCGCATGGCGATGGCCTTCGAGTCGGGCGCCGCCGCCGAGCGCTTCGAGCGCATGGTCGCGGCCCTCGGCGGCCCGGCCGACTTTCTCGACCGCTTCGAGCACTACCTCGCCGGCGCGCCCCTCGCCGCCGACGTCACCGCCGGCCGCGCCGGCTTCGTCGCCGGGATCGACACCCGCGCGCTCGGCCTCGCC
>JBDHSS010000019.1:0-19901 GCA_039808205.1 Paracoccaceae bacterium
CCCGCGGCCCGCAGGGCGGGCGCGGCGGCGGCGCGCGGCTCGGCATCGGCAAGCATCCCCGTCTCCCTCCCGTGGCCGATGCTAGTGCGCGCGCGAGCCCGCCGCCAGCGCCGCGGCCGAGGCGTGTGCGGGAGATCGCCCGCGAGCCGCCCCCGCGGGTGCGGAATTCCGCACGAGCTTCGTGACCGGTTGCGAGCAAGGGGCTCGACGCGAAGAGATTTCTTGAGCGCGCCGATTGGCACGAAACGTGCTACGATTGAATTGCGCTCGCCGAGCCGTGCGGGACTGGCGTCACCGACTCGGCCGACAGACGAACCAGAACCGGAGGAACCAGGATGCACATACCCCACCACGCCGGAGCGACGATTGCTCCCAAGCCGCTCTATCGGCAGCTTTATTTCCAGGTGGTCACCGCGATCATCATCGGCGTCCTCGTGGGGTATCTGTGGCCTGACATCGGCGCCAGCCTGAAGCCGCTCGGCGACGCGTTCGTGAAGCTCGTCAAGATGATCATCGCGCCGGTGATCTTCCTGACCGTCACCACCGGCATCGCCGGCATGTCGGACCTGAAGAAGGTCGGGCGCGTCGCCGGCAAGGCCTTCGCCTACTTCATCTTCTTCTCGACGCTTGCGCTCATCGTCGGGCTCATCATCGGCAACTTCGTCCAGCCGGGCGCGGGTCTCAACATCGACCCGGCCACGCTCGACGGCAAGGCGGTGGCCGACTATGCGGCGAAGGCGCACGACACCTCGGTCGTCGGCTTCCTGAGCGGCATCATCCCCTCGACGGTGGTCGGCGCCTTCGCCGACGGCGACATCCTGCAGGTGCTGTTCTTCTCGGTGCTGTTCGGAATCGCGCTCGCCGCGGTCGGCGACCGCGGCAAGCCGGTGCTCGACCTGCTGTCGTCGCTGACCGCCCCGATGTTCAAGCTGGTCGAGATCCTGATGAAGGCCGCGCCCATCGGCGCCTTCGGCGCGATGGCCTTCACCATCGGCAAGTACGGCATCGGCGCGGTCCTCAACCTCGCGATGCTGGTCGGCACCTTCTACCTCACGGCGCTGATCTTCGTGCTCGTCGTGCTCGGGACCGTCGCGCGGCTCAACGGCTTCTCGATCCTCAAGCTGATCCGCTACCTCAAGGACGAGCTGCTGCTCGTCCTCGGCACCTCGTCGTCCGAGGCGGCGCTGCCCTCGCTCATGGAGAAGATGGAGCTCGCCGGCGCGAAGCGCTCGGTCGTCGGCCTCGTCGTGCCGACCGGCTACTCGTTCAACCTCGACGGCACCAACATCTACATGACCCTGGCCGCGCTCTTCATCGCCCAGGCTTGCAACATCGACCTGTCGCTTGGCGATCAGATCCTGCTGCTCCTCGTCGCCATGCTGTCCTCGAAAGGCGCGGCCGGCATCACTGGCGCGGGCTTCATCACGCTCGCCGCCACGCTCTCGGTGGTGCCCTCGGTGCCGGTCGCCGGCATGGCGCTGATCCTCGGCGTCGATCGCTTCATGTCCGAGGTGCGGGCGCTGACCAACTTCGTCGGCAACGCGGTGGCGACACTCGTCGTGGCGCGCTGGGAGGGCGAGCTCGACCAGGCGCGGCTGGCGGCGGTGCTGAATGGCGAGATCGCGATGGACGAGGAAGGGATGCCGGTGCACGATCCGATCGCGGCCTGACGCGGACGGCGCGACTGAACGAGAGGGGGCCCGGCGCGTTGCCGGGCCCTCTTGCGTGCGGAATGGGATCTCGCACCAGAACGAAGTTCGATGTGGCTGCCGCCCGACGGTGCAATGCGTCGCGACGCACCGCCCGGGCCGGCCCGTCGCGACGCATCCGCCAACGGCACGGCGGATGCAGACGGATTTGTCACGGCTCAAATTCGCCGACAGCGGCGCGGTCGCGACGGCAGGGGACTGTTGGACAGCTTTGCGGTTCGGCGTTCGGAGCGACGCGTTTGCCTTCCGCCGGCCGCCGGTGCTACGCAGCGACTCCGCAAGGGGGCAGGGCATGACCATTCTCGAGACGCCAGCACCGGTCGCAGTCGATTCCGTCACCATCCGGCGGCCGGACGACTGGCACATTCATCTGCGCGACGGCGCCATGCTGGCCGCGGTCCTGCCCTACACCGCTGCCCAGTTCGCCCGCGGCATCGTCATGCCGAACCTGGTGCCGCCGGTGGCGATGCCGGAGGATGCTGCCGCCTATCGCGGGCGCATTCTCGCGGCGCTGCCGCAGGGCGCCGACTTCCAGCCGATGATGACATGCTACCTGACCGATGCCACGCAGCCCGACGACATCGAGCGCGGCTTCGCGCAAGGCGTCTGGATCGCGGCCAAGCTCTATCCGGCGGGCGCCACCACCAATGCCCACCACGGCGTGACCGACATCAGGGCGCTCGCGCCGGTGCTGGAGCGGATGGAGCGGATCGGCATGCCGCTTCTCGTGCACGGCGAGGCGACCGATCCCGCGATCGACATCTTCGACCGCGAGGCGGTGTTCATCGAGACCGAGCTTCTGCCGCTCCTCGCGCGCCACCAGGGGCTCAAGGTCTGCGTCGAACACGTGACCACCGCCGAGACTGCCGATATCGTGCGCGCCCATGCGCCGCGGGTGGCGGCGACGATCACGCCCCACCACCTGATGATCAACCGCACCTCGATCTTCCAGGGGGGCTTGCGTCCGCATCTTTACTGCCTGCCGGTCGCAAAGCGCGAGCGGCACCGGCTGGCGCTGCGCCGCGCGGCGACCGGCGGCGAGGCGTGCTTCTTTCTCGGCACCGACACCGCGCCGCACCCGCGCGGCGCCAAGGAGGCCGCCTGCGGCTGTGCCGGCGTCTTCCTCGGGCCGGTGGCGCTGCAGTGCTATGCCCAGGTCTTCGACGAGGAAGGCGCGCTCGACCGGCTCGAGGCCTTCGCCTCGCTCAATGGCGCGCGCTTCCACGGGCTGGCGCCGAACGCCGGCACGGTGACGCTGCACCGCCAGGAGGGGCGCGCGCCCGAGAGCGTGCGGGTCGGCGACGACGAGGTCGTGGTGTTCCGGGGCGGCGAGGCGCTGCCCTGGACCGTGGGCGAGGTGCGGCGATGAGCGACGGGGGCGCCCTTGCTGCTGCCTTCGTGCCGGCGGCGCGCGTCGCCCGGATCCGCGTCTCGCCGACGGTCGCCGCCGCGGCGCGGGCGCGCGAGCTGAAGGCGGCGGGCCGCGACATCGTCGACATGACCGCGGGTGAGCCGGACTTCGACACGCCCGAGCCGGTGCGCGCTGCGGCGCACGCGGCGATCGAGGGCGGCGAGACCCGCTACACCTCGGTCAACGGTACGCCGGCGCTGCGTGCGGCGATCCGCGCCGACCTCAGGCGCCGGCATGGCCTCGACTACGGCGACGGCGAGATCGCGGTGGGTGGCGGCGGCAAGCAGGTGATCTTGGTCGCGCTGATGGCGAGCGTCGACGATGGCGCCGAGGTGATCGTTCCCGCGCCCTACTGGGTCAGCTATCCCGACATGGTGCTGGCCAATAGCGGGACGCCGGTGGTGGTCGCCTGCCCCGAGGCGGCGGGCTTCAAGCTGACGCCCGCGCAGCTCGAGGCGGCGATCACGCCGCGGACCCGCTGGCTGATCCTGAACTCGCCGTCGAACCCGACGGGCGCGGCCTATTCGCGTGCCGAGCTGCAGGCGCTCGGCGAGGTGCTGCTCGACCACCCGCAGGTCTGGGTGCTGGCCGATGACATCTATGACCAGATCTGGTTTCGCGACGAGCGGGCGACGACGCTCGCCGCCGCCGTGCCGGGCCTGCGCGACCGGACGCTGGTGGTGAACGGCGTCTCGAAGTCGCACGCAATGACCGGCTGGCGCATCGGCTATGGCGCGGGCCCCGCGCCGCTCATCGCCGCGATGAACAAGCTGCAGTCGCAGATCTCCTCGTGCCCGTCCTCGGTCAGCCAGGCGGCGGCGACGGCGGCGCTGAGCGGAAACCAGGGGTTCGTGGCCGAGAGCGCACGCGCCTATCGCGAGCGGCGCGACTATGCGGTCGCGCGGCTCGCTGCCGTGCCGGGATTGAGCTGCACCGTGCCGGACGGGGCGTTCTATCTCTATCCCGGCTGCGCCGGAGCGATCGGCAAGCGCACGCCCGAAGGCGCGATGATCGAGAGCGACGCGGACTTCGTGCGCTACCTGCTCGACGGCGTCGGCGTCGCCGCGGTGCATGGCGCGGCCTATGGCCTCTCGCCCTACTTCCGCCTGTCGATCGCCACCTCGCTCGCGACGATCGCCGACGGCTGCGACCGGATCGAGCGGGCGATGGCCGCCCTGCGCTGAGGAGCCCCGGCATGCGCTTTCCGCTGTTCGACCTCGCCGGACGGCGAGCACTCGTCACCGGCTCGAGCCAGGGCATCGGTCTCGCGCTCGCCGAAGGGCTGGCGGCGCACGGGGCAACGGTGGTCCTGAACGGCCGGCGCCGCGAGCCGCTCGAGGCGGCGGCGGCGGGCCTGCGCGGTGCGGGGCATGCGGCGAGCGTCGCCTGCTTCGACGTGACCGATCCTGCAGCGGTGGCGGCGGGCGTCGCGGCGCTGGCAGCCGAGGGGCCGATCGACATCCTCGTCAACAATGCCGGGATGCAGTTCCGCGCGCCGCTCGAGGATTTCCCCGTAGACAAGTGGCGGCAGCTCCTCGAGACCAACGTCTCGAGCGTGTTCTACGTGGCGCAGGCGGTGGCGAAGGGCATGATCGCGCGCGGACGTGGCAAGATCATCAACATCGCGTCGGTGCAGAGCGAGCTGGCCCGGCCCGGCATCGCGCCTTACACCGCCACCAAGGGCGCGGTGCGGAACCTGACGCGCGGGATGGCGACGGACTGGGCGAAGCACGGGTTGCAGGTCAACGCGATCGCGCCCGGCTATTTCCGCACGCCGCTCAACCAGGCGCTGGTCGAGAGCGCCGAGTTCACCGCCTGGCTCGAGAAACGCACGCCGGCGGCGCGCTGGGGCGAGGTGGGCGAGCTCGTCGGCGCGGCGGTCTTTCTCGCCGGCGACGCGTCGTCGTTCGTGAACGGGCACACGCTCTATGTCGATGGCGGCATCACCACGAGCCTGTAGGAGGGGCGACATGCTCACCGTCGGCGCAATCGGCCCGTGGCGATCCGGGTGCGGGATCTCGCGCGGAGCCTCGCGTTCTACGAAGGGCGGCTCGGCTTTCGCGAGATGCTGCGCCTGGAGCGCGACGGGCGGGTCTGGCTCGTCTACCTGCGGATCACCGACACGCAGTATCTCGAGATCTTTCCCGACGGCGAGGGCGAGCGGGTGCCGGCGGCGACGGCGACCGGCTACAACCACGTCTGCCTCGAGGTCGCCGACATCGACCGGGCGCTGGCCGAGGTCGCGGCGGCGGGGCTGGCGCTGGCGCAGCCGAGGGCGCTCGGCGCCGACGGCAACTGGCAGGCGTGGATCGAGGATCCGGATGGGCATCGCATCGAGCTGATGCAGATGCTGCCGGGGAGCCTCCAGCGGGCGGCGATCGCGCGGCTCGGGCGGGGGTGAGCGGTCCCCTGACGACGGTGGCGACGGGACCGTGGGCGTCTCCGGCGGGAGTATTTTCGCCAAGAAAAGCGCCGAGGGCTGGGGCGTCGGCGGGTGCGGGCGGTCAGGCCTCGGGCACGTTGCGGGCGAGCTCGTCGAGCCACGGGGCGGCGCTGGCGTCGGACGGGGCGCGCCAGTCGCCGCGCGGCGACAGCGCGCCGGCGGTCGAGACCTT
This sequence comes from Paracoccaceae bacterium, assembly GCA_039808205.1. Lineage (GTDB taxonomy): Bacteria > Pseudomonadota > Alphaproteobacteria > Rhodobacterales > Rhodobacteraceae > Amaricoccus. Next base: position 5,736 of record JBDHSS010000019.1, read on the forward strand.
GGGGCCGTTCGGGATCGCCGAGCGCTTGAACTGGCTCATGGCGAAGAAGCGGCGCAGGAACACCTCGAGCCAGCGGCGGATGGTGGCAAGGTCGTAGGCCGTGCGCCCGGCCTCCGGGAAGCCCGCGGGCCAGAGGCCGAGCGAGGCGTCGTGCCAGGCGTGCCAGGCGAGGAAGGCGGTCTTCGAGGGTGCCGCGCCCCAGCGCACGGTGTGATGCAGGAAGAAGTCGTGCAGCGCGTAGGGGCCGATCCGCGCCTCGGTGCTCTGGAGCGCGCCGGTCGCGTCGGCCGGCACCAGCTCCGGCGAGATCTCGGTGGCGAGGATCGCCTCGAGGACGGCTGCCGTGGCGGGGTCGACCTGGGTGCGGGCGGTCCAGCGGATCAGGTGCTGGATCAGCGTCTTCGGCACGCCGCAGTTGACGGCGTAATGGCTCATCTGGTCGCCGACGCCGTAGGTGCACCAGCCGAGCGCGAGCTCGGAGAGATCGCCGGTGCCGACGACGAAGCCGTGGCGCTGGTTGGCGAGGCGGAACAGGTAGTCGGTCCGGAGCCCGGCCTGCACGTTCTCGAAGGTCACGTCGTAGACCGGCTCGCCGCCCGCGAAGGGATGGCCCATGTCGGCGAGCATCTGGCGAGCGGCCGGGCGGATGTCGATCTCGTCGGCGGTGACGCCGAGCGCGCGCATGAGGGCCCAGGCGTTCGACTTGGTGCCTTCGCTGGTGGCGAAGCCCGGCATGGTAAAGCCGAGGATGCGCTCGCGCGGCAGGCCGAGGCGGTCGCAGACCTTGGCGGCCACAATGAGCGCGTGGGTCGAGTCGAGCCCGCCGGAGACGCCGATCACCATGGTGCTGCCGGCGGTGGAGCGAAAGCGCTGGGCGAGGCCCTCGACCTGGATGTTGAAGGCCTCGTAGCAGTCCTGGTCAAGCTTCTCGGCACGGTTCGGCACGAACGGGAAGCGGCGGACCCGGCGGAGGAGGCCGGCGTCGGCGAAGCTCGGCCGGTGCTCGAAGCCGATGCGACGGAACGGGCGTGCGAGGGTCTCGCCCGCGTCGGTGAAGGTGCCGGTGCGGGTGCGCTCGGCGAGGATGCGGCCGGTGTCGACGTCGGCCAGCGTGAGCTGTGGCCCGGTCGGGAAGCGCGCGGATTCGGCCAGCAGCTCGCCCAACTCGTAGATCACCGCCTGGCCGTCCCAGGCGAGATCGGTGGTGCTCTCGCCGGGTCCGGCGGCGGAATAGACGTAGGCCGCGGCGGCGCGGGCAGACTGGGAGGCGCAGAGCAGGTGGCGCTCGTCGGCCTTGCCGATGACGATGTTGGAGGCGGAGAGGTTGGCGAGGATGGTGGCCCCGGCGAGCGCGCCGAGCGAGGAGGGCGGCGTCGCGGCCCAGAAGTCCTCGCAGATCTCGGCGTGCAGGACGAAGCCGGGCAGGTCGGTCGCCGCGAAGAGGAGGTCGGTACCGAATGGCGCGACGTGGCCGGCGACGGCGATCTCGGCGCCGGCGATGCCGCGGCCGTGGGCGAACCAGCGCTTCTCGTAATACTCGCGGTAGTTGGGCAGGTAGGATTTCGGCACCACGCCGAGCAGGCGGCCGCGGGAAATCGCCAGCGCGCAGTTGTAGAGCCGGCCGTCGTGGCGCAGCGGCGCGCCGACGAGAAGCACCGGCGCTAGGCCGGCGCTCGCCTCGACGATCGCGCCGACGCCGGCCTCGACGGCCTCGAGGAGCGCCGACTGCATCAGGAGGTCGTCGATCGCGTAGGACGACAGGCAGAGCTCGGGGAAGACGACGAGGTCGGCATGGGCGTCGGAGGCGCGGCGGGCCTCGGTGAGGATGGCATCGCCGTTGAAGCCGACGTCGGCCGGGCGGACCGCCGGGCAGGCGGCAGCGGCGCGGACGAAGCCGTGCCGGTGCAGCGCGAAGAAGCGTGCGGCGTCGTGGGGTTCGGTCATGCTCGGCGCTCCCGGCTCGTTGCGGCCGAGAAGTAGAGCGCGGGCGGCCTCGGGTCGAGCGGCGGATTTGGGTGCAAGGAACGAGGCTTGTCGGTCGCGGCGCTTTCGCGGTAAACGAGGCCGTTCTTGGGAGGGCGCGGATGCGGCGAGTGGTCATCACCGGAATGGGCATGGTCTCGCCGCTGGCGTGCGGTGTGGAGGAGACCTGGGCACGGCTGCTGGCCGGCCAGTCGGGGGCGGCGCCGATCTCGCGTTTCGACGCGAGCGCGCTGGCGACGCGGATCGCCTGCGAGGTGCCCTACGGCGACGGCTCCGACGGCACCTTCGATCCCGATGCCTGGGTGGCGCCCAAGGACCAGCGCAAGGTCGACACCTTCATCCTGTTCGCGATCGCCGCGGCCGAGATGGCGCTGCGCGATGCCGACTGGATGCCCGAGGACGAGGCCGAGCGCGAGCGCACTGGCGTCATCATCGGCTCGGGGATCGGCGGGCTGGCGACGATCGCGGCGACGTCGCTGATCCTGCGCGACAAGGGGCCGCGGCGGGTGTCCCCGTTCTTCATCCCCGGCAGCCTCATCAACCTCGGCTCCGGGCAGGTGTCGATCCGCTACGGCTTCAAGGGGCCGAACCACTCGGTGGTGACCGCCTGCTCGACCGGCGCGCACGCGATCGGCGACGGCACGCGACTCATCCAGCACGGCGATGCCGACGTGATGGTGGCCGGCGGCGCCGAGGCGGCGATCTGCGAGCTCGGCATCGCCGGCTTCAACGCCTGCAAGGCGCTGTCGACCGGGTTCAACGACACGCCGGAGCGGGCGAGCCGGCCGTATGACAAGGACCGCGACGGGTTCGTCATGGGCGAGGGTGCGGGCGTCGTGGTGCTCGAGGAGTACGAGCATGCGCGCGCGCGCGGCGCGAAGATCCACGCCGAGGTGGTGGGCTATGGCCTGTCGGGGGACGCCTATCACATCACCTCGCCGTCGCCGGACGGGGACGGCGGGTTCCGTGCCATGGCGGCGGCGCTGAAGAGCGCGGGGCTGACGCCCGACGCCATCGACTATGTGAATGCGCACGGCACCTCGACGCCGGTCGGCGACGAGATCGAGCTCGGCGCAGTCACGCGGCTGCTCGGCGATGCCGCGGGCAAGGTGACGATGTCGTCGACCAAGTCGTCGATCGGGCACCTGCTCGGGGCGGCGGGGGCGGTCGAGGCGATCTTCTGTGCGCTGGCGATCCGCGACAACGTGGCGCCGCCGACGATCAACCTCGAGAATCCGTCGGTCGCGTCGGCGCTCGACCTCGCGCCGCTGAACCCGGTGGAGCGGCGGATCGACGTCGCGCTGTCGAACTCGTTCGGCTTCGGCGGCACCAACGCCTCGCTGGTGCTGCGGCGCGTGGAGTGAAGCGCGCGGGATGATGCGGCATGTGGCAGCGAATGCCCTGACGCTCCTGATCGTCGGGCTCGTGGTGGTCTTCGGCATCATCACCTGGGCGCAGTCGACATACCGCGCTCCGGGGCCGCTGACCGCGCCGATGGACTTCGTGGTCGACAAGGGCGCGACCTTCGCCAGCGTCGCCGACCAGCTGGTCAAGGAGGGCGTGGTCCGGAACGGCACGGTCTTCCGGATCGCCGCCCGCTACCAGCATCTCGACGCCGGGCTCCGGTTCGGCGAGTACCGCATCCCGGCCGGCGCCTCGATGGAGGACGTGCTGAAGCTCCTCAACCAAGGCGGCAACGTGGTGCGGCAGATCGTCGTGCCCGAGGGGCTGACCAGCGCGCAGGTGGTGGCGATGGTCGAGGCGCGGGACGACCTCTCGGGCGAGGTGGCGACGGTGCCGCCCGAGGGGATGCTGGCGCCGGCAGGCTACGACGTGCAGCGCGGCGACGACCGGACCGCCCTTCTCGGGCGGATGCAGGCGGAGCAGGAACGCATCCTGCAGGCGGCCTGGGACGGGCGCGACCCGTCGGTGCCGCTGGCGAGCCCGGAGGAGCTGCTGACGCTTGCGTCGATCGTCGAGAAAGAAACGGGCGTCGCGGCAGAGCGGGCGCGGGTGGCGTCGGTCTTCGTCAACCGGCTGAAGCGCGGGATGCGCCTGCAGACCGACCCGACGGTGATCTACGGCATCACCAAGGGCGAGGCGCCGCTCGGACGCGGCATCCGCGCGAGCGAGCTGGCGGCGCCGACGCCCTACAATACCTATCTGGTCAAGGGATTGCCGCCGACGCCGATCGCCAATCCCGGTGTCGCCGCGATCGAGGCGGCGGCGCATCCGGAGGCGACCGACTATCTCTACTTCGTCGCGGACGGCTCGGGCGGGCACGTCTTTGCCGCGACGCTCGAGGAGCACAACCGCAACGTCGTCGCCTGGCGCCGGATCGAGGCGCAGCGGGTGCTGGCGGAGAAGGCGGCGGCGCTGGCGCAGGAGGCGGCCGGAAGCGCGCCGCCGGCGGCCGGTGCGGGAGAGGCGGGGACGGAAGTGGAGGGGACACCGGGGAAGGTCGAGCGCCCGATGCCACGGCAGCCGTGATTGCGGGGCAGTCTCATCGGGCGCGTATTGGACGCACCTGCGGGACCGGGTTGAACGCGTGGCGCGGATCCCAGAAGCTTCGGTCGGTGCCGGGCAATTCAGCGGAGGGTGCGATGCGTTGGGCAATGGACGGTTGGCCGGGGCGAGTGGCAACGTGTGCTGGCTCCGCCGGCGGCTGAGCCGTTGCGGAGCGCGGCGATGACGCGGCGGACGTTTCTCGGGGCGGTGATGGCAGTGGCGGCGCGGCCGGAGGCCGGGCGCGCGGCGGCGGCGGAGGCGCGGATCGCCGGGCTCGTCGCGCGCATGACGCCCGAGGAGAAGGCGGGGCAGCTGACCGTCGTCAACGATCCGTTCCGGTGGCGGCCGGGAGGCGTGAACCCCGACGACATGAATGCGGACGAGGCGCGCACGGCGGCCGAGATCCGGGCCGGGCGGCTCGGGGCGCTGTTCAACGGCGTCGGTGCCGCCGGCGCGCGGTCGGTGCAACGGCTGGCGGTGGAGGAGAGCCGGCTCGGGATCCCGCTGCTTTTCGCGGCCGACATCATCCACGGGCTCCGCACGGTGTTTCCGGTGCCGCTGGCCGAGGCGGCGAGCTGGGACGCTGAGCTGGCGCGGGCGACGGCGCGGGCGGCGGCGGCGGAGGGCGGGGCATCGGGCATCCACCAGGCCTATGCGCCGATGGTGGACATTGGCCGGGATCAGCGCTGGGGGCGGGTGGTCGAGGGTGCGGGAGAGGACGTGCTTCTCGGCGAGATCTTCGCGCGGGCGCGCACGCTCGGGCTGCAGGGGGACGATCTCGCCGATCCGTCGTCGCTGCTGGCGACGCCGAAGCACTTCGCGGCCTATGGCGCGGCGGAAGGCGGGCTGGACTATGCCGGCGCCGACATCTCGGAGCGGCTGCTGCGCGCGGTCTACCTGCCGCCGTTCCGGGCTGCCTTCGAGGCGGGTGCGCTGTCAACGATGGCGGCGTTCAATGCGATCGACGGGGTGCCGGCCACGGCGAACCATCGGCTGCTGACGGAGATCCTGCGCGAGGAGTGGGGGTTCGAGGGCTTCGTCGTCGGCGACTATACCGCCGACCGCGAACTCATCGCGCACGGCTTCGCCGCCGACGGGCGCGATGCGGCGCGGCTCGCCATGCTGGCGGGACTCGACATGGTGATGATGAGCGACTTCTACGTGCGGTATCTGCCGGATCTCGTTGCAGATGGGGCGGTGCCGGCGGCGCTGGTCGATGCGGCGGTGACGCGGGTGCTGCGGGTGAAGGCGGCGCTGGGGCTGTTCGACGATCCCTATCGCGGCACCGATCCCGCGGTGGAGGCCCGCGTGGTCGGGTCGCCCGCGTACCGGGCGCTGGCGCGCGAGGCGGGGCGGCGGTCGGCGGTGCTGCTCCGGAACGAAGGCGGGCTCTTGCCGCTGGCGCGCGACCGGCGGATTGCGCTGGTCGGGCCGTTCGTCGACGACACGCCGAGCGTGATGGGGCCGTGGTCGATCTTTGCCGATCACACGCGAGCGGTGACGCTGGCGGACGGGTTCCGTGCGGCGGTGGCGGATCCGGCACAGCTTGCGGTGGTCAAGGGCTGCGAGGCGGAGGCGGAGATCGCGGGCGGCGTCGCCGCTGCTGTGGCAGCGGCAGAGGCGGCGGACGTCGTGGTGCTGGTGGCGGGGGAGAGCGCCCTTATGTCGGCGGAGGCGCAGTCGCGCGCGGTGGTCGACGTGCCGGCGCCGCAGCAGGCGCTGGCGGCGGCGCTCGCGGCGACCGGCAAGCCGATGGTGGTGCTCTTGAAGACCGGGCGCGGGCTTGAGCTCACCGGTGCGGTGGCGGAAGCCGCGGCGATTCTCGTCGTGTGGTTTCTCGGCTCGGAGGAGGGCAACGCGGTCGCGGACCTGGTCTTCGGCGATGCCGCGCCGTCGGGCCGGCTGCCGGTCAGCTTTCCGCTGAGCTCCGGGCAGGAGCCCTATCACTACGACCATGCGAGCAGCGGGCGGCCGGACACGCCGGAGGGCAAGGCCTATACCGCGCGCTACCGCGGGGTGCCGACGCGGGCGCGCTTTCCGTTCGGGCACGGGCTCGGCTATGGCGGCGTACGCTACGGCGCGGTGCAGCTGTCGGCGGAGCGGATCGACTGGGACGGCGAGATCACCGCCGCGGTGCGGCTCGACAATGTCGGTGGGCGTGACGCCGACGAGGTGGTGCAGCTCTATGTGCACGACCGGGTGGCAAGCGTGGTGCCGCCGGTGCGGAAGCTCATCGGCTTCCGGCGGGTGACGGTTCCGGCGGGCGGGTCGGCCGAGGTGCGCTTCACCGTGCGGCGGCAGGATCTCACGTTTGTGGGCCAGGATCTGGCGCCGCGGGCGGAGCCGGGGTGGTTCGACCTGTGGCTGGCGCCCGATGCGGAGGCGGGTCAGCCGGTGAGCTTCGAGCTTCTCGCCGGGTGAGCGCAAAAACCGGGCGCGAACACATCCTGTGATTTAGCTGTTGACAGAGCGCTCGCTCCAAGGTATAAGACGGGCAAGCTGGAAGAAGTGGGTCGGCAGGCGCGGCAACGCGGCCTGCCGTTCTCTTTTTTCTGCCCGGGCGGAGCAGCCAGGGCACTATCACTCTACATGACGACCCCAGCCTGTGACGGCGCGCCTTCCAGCTCGATTCTGGAGGGCTCGCTCGAGTTGTACCGTGATCTGTCCGTGGCTTTGCGCGGCGTGATCGCCAGACTGAAAGCGACCACCATCGGCAGCTCGTCCGAGGACTGCAAGGCGCTGGAGACGGCGCTGGCAGGCCATCGGAAGGCGCTGCAGACGGTGATCGATACCGAGGCAAGTTTTGGAAAGCGAAAGCAGGCCTGGGCCGGCGGGGCGAGCGAGCTCGACCTCGACGCGGCGCGCGCAGAGATCGCTCAGAGACTTGCTGTCTGGCTTGCCGAAAGGTGAGCTGGAGGCGTTTCTCGATGCGCTGAGTCCGAATGCCCTCCTCTCGCTGCCCTGGCTCTTCGAGCACTGGGCGATCGAGGGGCATCAGCTGCCTCCCGAGGGAGACTGGACGACCTGGGTCATCCTGGGCGGCCGGGGGGCAGGCAAGACCCGCGCGGGTTCAGAATGGATCCGCGCGATGGTCGAAGGGGGCAAGCCGGGCGACCCGGGGCGATGTTCCCGGGTCGCCCTAGTCGGGGACACGATCGACGGTGCGCGCGAGGTGATGGTCTTCGGGCCGTCGGGTATCCTCGCGTGCTCGCCGCCGGATCGGCGGCCGGAGTGGCAGGCGGCGCGCAAGCGGCTGGTCTGGCCGAACGGCGCGGTGGCGCAGCTCTTCTCGGCGGCCAACCCCGAGAGCCTGCGCGGGCCGCAGTTCGACTGCGCCTGGTGCGACGAGGTCGGCAAGTGGCGGAAGGGCGAGGACACCTGGGACATGCTGCAGCTCGGGCTTCGACTGGGCGAGCAGCCGCGGGCGCTGGTGACGACGACGCCGCGGGCGGTGCCGCTCCTGACGCAGCTCCTCGGGGCGCGCGGCACGGTGGTGACGCGGGCATCGACGGCGGCGAACCGGATGCACCTCGCGAAGGGATTTCTGGAGACGGTGCTGGCGCGATACGCCGGCAGCCGGTTGGCGCGGCAGGAGATCGACGGCGAGATGGTGCTCGACGTCGACGGCGCGCTGTGGACGTGGCCGATGATCGAGGCGACGCGGGCGGCGCCGGGGGGCGCGGTCGATCGCGTCGTCGTCGCGGTCGATCCGCCGGTGACGGCGACGGGTGACGCCTGCGGCATCGTCGTCGTCGGGGTGCGGCGGCAGGGCACGCCGCACCAGTGGACGGCGGAGGTGATCGGCGACCACAGCCTCGAGGCGGCGTCGCCCGATGCATGGGCGCAGCGGGTGATCGAGCTCTACCACGCGCACCGCGCCGACCGGGTGGTCGCCGAGGTGAACCAGGGCGGCGACCTCGTCGCGATGGTGATCCGCAACCGCGACCCGTCGGTCAAGGTCGCGACGGTGCGCGCCACCAAGGGCAAGGCGGCGCGGGCGGAGCCGGTCGCCATGCTCTACGAGCAGGGCCGGGTGCGGCACGCGCACGTGTTTCGCGCGCTCGAGGATCAGATGACCGCGATGACGGTCGGCGGGTTCCTCGGGCGCGGCAGCCCGGACCGGGTGGATGCCCTGGTCTGGGCGCTGACCGATCTGATCGTGGACCCGGCGGCCAGGCTGTCCGGCGATCCGCGGGTCCGGGCGCTCTGAGCCTCGGGCCTTTGCTTCAGGAGCTGGCGTATGGTCTTGCAACTGTTCCGATCCTCGCGCCGCGAGCCGCCGGAGGCGAAGGCGTCGGCCGCCGCGCCGGTCGTTGCCTTTCAAGGAGCGGGGCGCGCCGCCTGGTCGGCGCGCGACGCCGGCACGCTGACGCGCGTTGGCTTTCTCAACAATCCGGTCGCGTTCCGGTGCGTCAAGGTGATCGCCGAGGCGGCGGCGGCGGTGCCGGTGGTGGTGCAGGACGCCGACCAGCGGTTCGACGCGCATCCGGTGATCGAGCTGCTGGCCGCACCCAATCCGGGGCAGGGCGGGTCGGCGCTGATGGAGGCGTTCTTCGGGCACCTGCTGCTCTCGGGCGACGGCTACCTGGAAGCGGCGGGCGAAGTGGCGTCGGGCGGGCCGCGCGAGCTTTATGTGCTGCGCTCGGACCGGATGACGGTGGTGCCGGGAAGCGACGGCTGGCCGGTGGCCTACGAGTACCAGGCCGGCGGGCGCAAGCATGTCTTCGACATGCGCCAGGACCGGGTGCCGGTGCTGCACGTCAAGGCGTTCCACCCGCGCGACGATCATTATGGGCTGTCGCCGCTGCGGGCGGCGGCGGCGGCGATCGACGTGCACAACTCGGCCTCGACCTGGTCGAAGGCGCTGCTCGACAATGCGGCGCGACCGTCGGGGGCGATCGTCTATCGCGGCGCCGACGGGCAGGGCGCGCTCGGATCGGACCAGTACGCGCGGCTGGTCGAGGAGCTCGAGACGCATCACCAGGGAGCGCGGAACGCCGGTCGGCCGATGCTGCTGGAGGGCGGGCTCGACTGGAAGCCGATGGGCTTCTCGCCGTCGGACATGGAGTTTCACCGCACCAAGGAGGCGGCGGCGCGCGACGTGGCGCTGGCCTTCGGCGTGCCGCCGATGCTGCTCGGGCTGCCGGGCGACAACACCTATGCCAACTACTCCGAGGCGCATCGGGCGTTCTATCGCCTGACGGTGCTGCCGCTCGTCGCCAAGGTGCTGGCGGCGCTGTCGGGGTGGCTGCCCGGGTTCTACGGGTCGGCGTTCCAGCTCAAGGTCGACTTCGACAATGTGCCGGCGCTCGCCGAGGAGCGCGAGGCGCTGTGGCGGCGGATCTCGGAGGCGGACTTCCTGAGCGACGGCGAGAAGCGGCGGCTGCTCGGGTTGCCCAGGGTTCAGGAGGAGTGATGCGTGGCCACCGCTCGCGGCGGCGGCTCGCGCTTTCTCTACGAGCCCTTCGACGTGACGACGGCGCGGATCGAGGTGCATGAGCGCATCCAGGAGGAGCGCTGGTCGCAGCTCGAGCGACGACTCCTGATGATCGAGGTGTCGCTCGACCGGCTCGAGCGGCGCATCTGGCTCGCGGTCTATGGCGCCGCGTCGCTGATCCTCGCGGACATCGCCTATGGGCTCCTGTCCATGACGGCATCCTGACGGAAGGTTCTCATGATGCATCGACGGTGCGGGCCGGGCCCGCTCGAGACGAAGTTCTGCAACTTCGATGGCGCGCTGGCGCTGACCGAGGGTGCCGAGATCGCCGGGTACGCGAGCCTGTTCGGCGCGGCGGACCAGGGCGGCGACGTGGTGCAGAAGGGCGCCTATGCCGCGTCGCTCGAGCGGCTGGCGGCGGCGCGTTCCGGGGTCAAGATGCTGTGGCAACACGACCCGACCAAGCCGATCGGCGTCTGGGACGAGGTGCGGGAGGACGGGCGCGGGCTCTGGGTCAAGGGGCGGCTGCTCCTCGACGTGCAGGCGGGCCGCGAGGCGCACGTCCTGCTGCAGGCCGGCGCGATCGACGGGCTGTCGATCGGCTATCGCACGCTGCGGAGCGCAAAGGCGGTCAGCGGCGGCCGGCTGCTGCACGAGATCGAGCTCTGGGAGGTGTCGCTCGTCACCTTCCCGATGTTGCCCGAGGCGCGGGTGCAGGCCGATCCGGGCGATCTCGAGCCGGACCTGGCGCGCGCGCTCGCGGAGAGCTTCCGCGAGGCGCGGCAGTTGCTGGCGTGAGGCACGCCAGCAAGACGAAAGCTATCCAAGGAAAGTCATCGATGCAGAAAGCTGACGTGAAGCCGGAGGCGGGAGGTCTCGCCGCCGGGCAGGGGCCGGCGATGGAGGTCAAGACCGCCATCTCCGGGTTCCTGGGTGAATTCAACGCGTTTCAGACCGAGATCAAAGCGAAGCTCAAGGAACAGGAAGCCCGTCTCGCCATGCTCGACCGCAAGTCCATCGCCCAGTCGCGTCCGCCGCTCGCCCGTGCCGCCGAGGCCGAGGTGCCGCACAAGAAGGCGTTTGCCGCCTACCTCCGCAGCGGTGACGACGGCGCGCTCCGCGGCCTCTCGATGGAGGAGAAGGCGCTGTCGACGGCGGTGGCCGCGGACGGCGGCTATCTCGTCGACCCGCAGACCGCGGCCGAGATCGTCGGCGTGCTGCGCTCGTCGGCGTCGCTCCGCACCATCGCCAACGTGGTGACGGTCGAGGCGAGCGCGTTCGACGTGCTGGTCGATCACACCGACATTGGCTCGGGCTGGGCGACGGAGACCGCCACGGTGGCCGAGACCGGCACGCCGCAGTTGGACCGGATTTCCATCCCGCTGCACGAGCTCTCGGCGCTGCCGAAGGCGTCGCAGCGGCTGCTCGACGACTCGGCCTTCGACGTCGAGGGGTGGCTCGCGCAGCGCATCGCCGACAAGTTCAGCCGCGCCGAGGCCGAGGCCTTCGTGAAGGGCGACGGCATCGACAAGCCGACCGGGTTCCTGACCTATCCCAAGGTCGACAACGATCTCTTTGCCTGGGGCTCGCTCGGCTACGTGCCGACCGGTGCTGCGGGCGACTTCAGCGCGACCGAGCCGGCGGACGCGGTCGTCGATCTCGTCTATGCGCTCGGCGCGCGTTATCGCGCCAACGCAACCTTCGTGATGAACTCGAAGACCGCGGGCGCCGTGCGCAAGATGAAGGACGCCGACGGCCGTTTCCTGTGGTCGGACGGGCTCGCGGCCGGCGAGCCGGCGCGCCTCATGGGGTATCCGGTGCTGATCGCCGAGGACATGCCCGACATCGCCGCCAACGCCTATGCGATCGCCTTCGGCGACTTCCGCGCCGGCTACACCGTGGCGGAGCGGCCGGACCTGCGCATCCTGCGTGATCCGTTCTCGGCGAAGCCGCACGTGCTGTTCTATGCGACCAAGCGCATCGGCGGCGACGTCTCGGACTTCGCGGCGATCAAGCTCCTCAAGTTTGCGACCGCCTGACGCCCGCGTGACGGGCTGACGGCAGCGCAGATGCCCGTCCCGGACGTTCCGGGGCGGGTCGGCACACCCCCGTACCTTCCAGTCTGCTGCTCCTCCCTCCGCTCGGGCGGTGCGGGGGTGTGTACGAGTTTCGTCGGGCGGCTGTGGCAGCCGGCGCCCGACACTTCCGCCGGTCGATCGTGCGCCGGCGGGTTGCCCGCGATCAGGAGACATCGATGATCTTGACGGAAGTCAGCGCGCCGCCGCCTTCGGCGTTGCCGGTGCGGGCCTTTGCCGACCATCTGCGGTTGGGGAGCGGCTTTGCCGACGACGGCTCGCAGGACGCGGTGCTCGAGCTCTATCTGCGGGCGGCGATGGCGGCGATCGAGGCCCGGCTCAGCCGGGTGCTGCTGGCGCGGAGCTTCGTCTGGAGCGTGGAGCGCTGGCGCGAGGACGCGAGCCAGGCGCTGCCGGTGGCGCCGGTGCGGGCGGTCGATGCGATCACCATGGTTGCCGGCGACGGCGGCGAGACGGCGGTCGATCCCGCGAGCTGGTCGGTGCTGCGCGACGCGCAGCGGCCGCGGCTGGTCGGCCGGTTCGGGCGGTGCCTGCCGAAGATCCCGCGCGGCGGCCGGGCCGAGGTGCGGCTGACCGCGGGCTTCGGCGAGAGCTGGGACGAGGTGCCGGCCGACCTGCGGCAAGCGGTGTTCCTCCTGGCGGCGCACTACTACGAGGTGCGCGCCGAGGCGGGTGGCCAGCCGTCGGCGATGCCGTTCGGCGTCCTGGTGCTGATCGAGGCCTATCGGGCGACGCGGCTCGGCGGAGGTGCTGCGTGAGCGGGATCGAGCTGTCGCGGGCGCTGGTGCTCGAAGCGCCGGTGGCAGTACCGGACGGTGCGGGCGGATTTCGTGTGGAGTGGACGGCGCTCGGCACGCTCTGGGCCGACGTGCGGCCGCGCGGGGCGCGGCGCGAGGTGGTGGCTGGCGAGGTGCGGCCGCAGAACAGCTACCGGATCATCGTGCGGGCGGCGCCGGACGGGGCGCCGTCGCGGCCGCGGGCCGAGCAGCGGCTGCGCGAGGGGGAGCGGGTCTTCGACATCGTGACGGTGATGGAGCGGGACGCGCGGTATCTCGAGGTCACTGCCGAGGAGAGGAGCGGGTCATGAGCTATGGCTTTGCAGCCGGGCTGCAGGTCCGCGTCTACGAGCGGCTGGCCGGCGACGCGGCGCTCGGCGAGCTGGTGCAGGGCGCGATTTACGACGCGCCCGTCGAGGCGCTGCCGGGCGGCGCGCCGCGCGACTTTGTGGCGCTCGGCGAGGAGACGGTGCGGCCGTTCGACACCAAGACCAGCACGGGCGCGCTGCATGATTTTTCGGTGACGGTGCATTCGGGGCGCGACGGTTTCGACTGGGCGAAGCAAGTGGCGGCGGCGGTCTGCGACGCGCTCGTCGACGCGCCGCTGGCGCTCGACGCGGGGAAGCTGGTGGCGCTGCGCTTTCTGCGTGCGGGTGCGGAGCGGGGGGTGAACCCGGCGAAACGCAAGGTGGTCCTGCGATTCCGTGCCGTCGTGGATGCCGCGGATTAATTCATTCGGAAGGAAGCGATCATGGCTGCCCAGAGAGGCAAGGACCTGCTTTTGAAGCTCGACATGACCGGAGCCGGCGCGTTCCAGACCGTCGCCGGGCTGCGCGCCACGCGGATCAGCTTCAATGCCGAGGCGGTCGACGTGACCAACCTCGGCAGCGAAGGGCGCTGGCGCGAGCTCCTGAGCGGGGCGGGTGTGCGGAGCGCGGCGATCAGCGGCTCGGGCGTGTTTCGTGACGAAGCGACCGACGAGCGGGCGCGGGCGATCTTCTTTGCCGGCGAGACGCCCGCCTATCGCGTCATCATCCCCGACTTCGGCATCGTCGAGGGACCGTTCCAGATCACCTCGATCGAGTATTCCGGCCAGCACGACGGCGAGGCGGTCTACGAGATCGCGCTGGCCTCGGCCGGGGCGCTGAGCTTCTCGGCGATCTGATGGCCAATCCCTGGCGAGGCGAGGTCGAGCTGGTGCTCGACGGCGAGGCGCGGGTGATGCGCCTGACGCTGGCGGCGCTGGCCGAGCTCGAGGCCGAGCTCGGGTGCTCGTCGCTGGTCGAGCTCGTGCAGCGCTTCGAGACCGGGACGTTCGGGATGCGCGACCTGATCGCGCTTCTCGCGGCCGGGCTGAAGGGCGGCG
>JBDHSS010000020.1:0-19679 GCA_039808205.1 Paracoccaceae bacterium
GGGCTCGTCGTCACCGGCTGGGTCGCGCTGTGGCGGCCGCTCGATCTCCTCTTGTTCGACACCTGGCTGCTTCGCCGCGACCGGCGGATCCTCGAGGCGGTGGCGCGGATGCCGCTGGCGTTGGAGGCCGCGCCGGCGGCGTGAGGCCGCCAGGCGCTGACGTCAGAGGAGGAGGTCGCTGCCCGTCAGGCTGATCCCGACGCGCAGGCCGAAGTCGGCGAAGCGGTCGCCGTCGAGGTCGCCGAAAAGCCAGGCGCCGCGCTGGACGAGGGCGCCGGCATGGCCGTCGAACTCGCTCGCGTGGAGCAGGCGGCACGCCTGATCGCCGCCGCGGCCGGGATCGGCGTCGATGCCGGCGAGATCGACGCGATCGCCGCGGGCGAAGTCGAGGATGCGGTCGCCGTTCGCCTCGGCGGCGCTGCGGAAGCGGAAGGTGTCGCGGCCGCCGCCGCCGACGAGCTCGTCGCGGCCGATGCCGCCGATCAGGACGTCGTTGCCGCCGTCGCCGTCGAGCCGGTCGCATCCGCCGTTGCCGACGAGCACGTTGGCGGCGTCGTTGCCGTCGATGACGTTCGCCGCCGCGTTGCCACGGCCGGCGATGCGGCCGCTGCCGATCAGGACCAGGCGCTCGACGTTGGCGGCGAGGGTGAGGCTCACCGAGCTCAGGATGCTGTCCTCGCCTTGCCCCGCGACCTCGATCACCTGGTCGCGCGCGTCGCCAACGAGATAGGTATCGTCGCCTTGCCCGCCGCGCAGCAGGTCCGCGCCGAGCCCGCCCGCGAGGAAATCCGCGCCGGCGCCGCCCACGAGGGCATCGGCGTCGCTGCCGCCGAACAGGCGGTCCCTGCCGGCGCCGCCAACGAGCGTGTCGGCGCCGCCGAAGCCGATCAGGGTGTCGCCGAGCCCCGAGCCCACGATGCGATCGTCGCCCGACAGCGTGTAGGCGAGGAGGCGGTCATTGTCGTGCGCCTGCACAATGGCGAGGACCGTCGCCGCCGATCGCTGGAGCCCGATCGCCTCGAAGACGGTGCGGCCGGCGAGCGTGACGCTGAAGCCGAGGACGCTGCCGTGCACGCCCGATGCGTCGACGCTGAAGTCGCCGGTCAGCACCGTTCGCGCGGTGCCGGAGACGCAGCGGATGCTGTCGGAAACGGCGGTCACACGGCCGGCGCCGAGCACGTCGCCCATGTCGAAGGCATCAAAGGCGCGCAAGGTTGCCATGCGGACTCCTGTCGGTTCGGTGCGATCCGGCCAGCCTTCCGCGAAAAGCGCAATGGCGGCGCGGCGTCAGAGTTTCCGACTCGTGAATCGGCTTCACGCCAGTCGCAGCCCGACGGCACCCACGACGATGAGCGCGGCGGCGGCAAGGCGGGCGAGCCCGATGTGCTCGCCGAGGACGAGGCCGGCGATCGCCATGCCGAACAGGATCGAGGTCTCGCGCAGCGCGGCGACCACGGCGACCGGCGCGAGCGTCATCGCCCAGAGCGCGAGGCCGTAGGAGCCGAGATTGCCGAAGCCGCCGGCGAGGCCGCGCCCGAGGTTGGCGCGCGCATGGGCGAGGAAGGCGCGGCGGCGGGCGAGGAGCGCCCAGGCGACGAGCGGGATCGCGTTCAGGAGGAACAGCCAAGTCGCATAGCCGACGGCGGCGCCCGACACGCGCACGCCGGCACCGTCGACCAGGGTGTAGGCGGCGATGACGCCGGCGTTGGCGAGCGCGATCAGCGTGCCGCGGCGGCTGCCGGCGACGCCGGTGAAAGCGAAGGCCATGGCGAAGACCCCGAGCGACACCAGGGCGACGCCCGCCCACGCGAGCGGCGGCAGCGGCTCGCCGAGGACGGTGGCGCCGAAGACCGCGACGAGCGCCGGCGCAAGGCCGCGCATCAGCGGATAGGCGCGGCTCATGTCGGTGGCGCGATAGGCGCTGGCGACGAGGGTGAAGTAGAGCACCTGCAGGGCGGCCGAGGCGCCGAGGAACGGCCAGCTCGCCCGCGCCGGCTGCGCCAGGAACGGCAGGACCACGACGGCGACGGCACCCGAGGCGGCGGCGACGAGCACGGTCGTCATGAGCTTGTCGGCGCCGCCCTTGACGATCGCGTTCCAGCTCGCGTGCAGCGCGGCGCCGCAGAGGATGGCGACGAAGACGAGGCTCGACATGAGGCTCCCATACGCGAGGCGCGCGGCCGAGGAAACTGCCGGCGCGGGCCGTCGTGGCCGGCCAGGCACCGGGCGGATGCCGAGCCCGTCAACCGGCGATGCACGGGCCTCGGCAACGCCCCCGAATGGTCGTAGTGTCCCGCCGGTGCTCATTTCGGAAGGACAGGGGAACATGGCTTCCAACTCGATGCTCGATCCGGCCAACCGGCCGCTCGTCCGCGCGCTCGCGGCCAACTGGTGGCTGATCCTCCTGCGCGGCATCGCCGGCGTGATCTTCGGGATCCTGGCCTTCGCCTGGCCGGGCATCACCGTGCTGTCGCTGACGTTCCTCTGGGGCGCCTATGCGCTGGTCGACGGCATCGCCTCGCTCTGGGCGGCGCTGACCGGCGGCGGGCAGGGCTCGCGCGGGTGGCTGCTGATCGTCGGCATCCTCGGCATCCTCGCCGGCCTCGTCGCCTTCGTCTGGCCGGTCGGCACCGCGGGGATCCTGCTGCTCTTCATCGCGGCCTGGGCGATCGCCACCGGCATCATGCAGATCTGGGGCGCGATCCGGCTCCGCAAGGAGATCGAGGGCGAGTGGCTGCTGATCCTGAGCGGCGTCATCTCGATCCTGTTCGGCCTTGTGCTGGTGATGCAGCCGCTGGCCGGCGCGCTCGCGGTGATCTGGATGATCGCGATCTTCGCCCTCGTCTTCGGGATCGACCACATCCTGCTCGCGTTCAAGCTGCGCAAGTACCGGGCCTGAGGCGGGGCACCGCGTTCGGGCGGCAGGCTCGAACGCGGTGTTTCCGAAACCGGCGGTTATGCCGGGCTTCTTGGCAGGCGATATTCCGGTCCAGCGACGATCGAAACCTCGCGGATCAGGAGGAGAGAGATGGACCTCGAGCTCAGCGGGCTGCACCACGTCACGGCGATCACCGCCGACGCGGCCGCCAACCGACGCTTCTATACCGACACGCTGGGCCTCCGGCTGGTGAAGAAGACCGTCAACCAGGACGACACCAGCGCCTACCACCTGTTCTATGCCGACGGGCTGGCCTCGCCGGGCACCGACCTCACCTTCTTCCGCTGGCCGGTGCCGCGGGAGCAGCGCGGCACGCACTCGATCGTGCGCACCGGGCTCCGGGTCGCCGGCGAGGCGAGCCTCGGCTGGTGGCGCGAGCGGCTGGCCGGGCGCGGGCTCTTGGTGGGGGAGATCGGCCTCGTCGACGGGCGGGCGGCCTTCGACGCCGAGGACCCGGAGGGGCAGCGGCTGCGGCTGACCGACGACGGCGGCGTCGGGCCGGCGCACCCCTGGCCGCGGAGCCCGGTACCGGCGGAGCAGCAGATCCGCGGGCTCGGCCCGGTGACGATCTCGGTGCCCGAGCTCGCGCCAACCGCGGCGCTGCTCACGCGGGCGCTCGGCATGGCGGAGCTGCGCGCCTATCCCTCGCCCGACGGCGAGGGCGAGGTCGTGGTCTTCGGCATGGGCGCGGGCGGGCAGGCGGCGGCCGGGCCGGCGGCGGAGCTGCACGTGACGGTGCAGCCCGGGCTGCCGGTGGCACGGCAGGGCGCGGGCGCGGTGCACCACGTGGCGTTCCGCACGCCGGACATCGAGGCGATGCACGACTGGACGCGCCACCTCGCCGCGCTGCGCGTGCCGACAAGCGGCGAGGTGGAGCGCTACTACTTCCGCTCGCTCTACTTCCGCGAGCCCGGCGGCACCCTCTTCGAGATCGCCACCGACGGGCCGGGCTTCGCCGTCGACGAGCCGCTGGAAGCCCTCGGCGAACGCCTGTCGCTGCCGCCGTTCCTCGAGGGGCGGCGCGCGTCGATCGAGGCGAAGCTCGAGCCGATCGGGTGATCCGGGGGCAGGGATCTCCGGCGGGAAATCGGAACAGCAGGCGTCAACCTTCCGGAAGGAAGGTTGACGCGGTCAGTCAGATGAAGGCGAAATCGTCCGACGCCAGCGGTCCGGAGTAGCCCGCGAGCTGGATGTGCAGGGCGTCCTCGGTGTCGACGGAATCCGGGCCGAACTGCAGGACGGTTGAGCTTCCCTGGCGCACGTAGCCGAGCTCGAAGTCGCCGAGCTGGTCGAGGTCGGCAACCTGGCCCACGAAGGTGGGCGTCACGTGGTCCGGATTGTTCACCACCCGGATCGCGATGACGTCGCCCTCGGTCGGGTCGAAGTCGCGAATAGTCGCATGCTCGCCGACATAATAGTAGCTGTCGGCGGACTCGATCGTCCCGATCGCGTTCGAGGACTGGAACTGGTCGGCGCCGAAGCCGCCCCACATCACCGTCCGCCAGACGCCGCCGACGAGGGTATCGTTGCCGGAGCCGCCGTTCAGCAGGTCGGTGGCCTCCTCGACCTCATAGTAGTTGTCGTACACGCTGCCGTTGCCGATGATGAGGTCGTTTCCGGCTTCGCCATAGAGCTGGTCCTGCGGCTGCTCGCGGTGATCGGCGTAGATCCCGCCGCCAATCAGGGTGTCGTCGCCGCCGGCACCATGCACGACGTTGAGGCCGTCGCCGACCGAGATGCGGTTGGCTGCTCCATCGCCCTGGACGATGTCGTCGCCCCCGCCGGTGGTGACGTTCTCGATCGAGTAGAGGCGGTCGGTGGTGGCGCCGGCAAGATCGACCCGCAGGGTGCGGGCGATGAGGTCGACCTTGGCGTTCACCAGCCACTCGGTAGGCTCCTGGAAACCCTGAAAGTAGGCGTTTGGCACGACGACGGTGTCGCTGCCCGCGCCGCCCACGATGGTGTCGCGGCCGTCGTCGGCGAGGCCGGCGTAGAAGCGGTCGAGGTAGTTCGGGTCGGAGTCGTAGAAAGCGGAGTCGTAGGGGAAGTGGGCGCCGATGAAGGTGTCATTGCCGTCGCCGCCCTCGATGCGATCGCGGCCGGCGGCGCCGGTCAGGGTGTCGTCTCCGCCGAGGCCGAGGAGCGTGTCATCGCCGGCGCCGCCGTCGAGGGACTGGCCGATCGCCGAGCCGATGAGCCTGTCGCCACCCTGGCCGCCGATCGCGTTCTCGATCGAGCGGAGCACATCGGTGAAGGCGCTGGAGCCGTGCGTCCACGCGACCTGATGGCTGAGGTCGATGGTCATGCCGCGGCCGTGCGAGGCGTAGCGGACGGTGTCGGAGCCGACGCCGCCAAGGATCGTGTCGCGGCCGATGCCGCCGTCGAGGGTGTCGTCGCCGCAGGCACCGCGCAGGAGATCGGCACCGGCGCCGGCGCGCAGGTCGTCCGCGCTGGCGCTGCCGAGGAGCGTGTCGTCGCCGCTGCCGGTCAGCACGCCTTCGATCGACACGAGGTGCTCGGTCGTGGCGCCGGAGACGGGAAAGGCGACCGTCGCTGCGGCCATGTCGACGAGGAGAGCGCCGGTCTCGTCGGCATACGTCGCGAGGTCGCGGCCCTGGCCGCCGTCGAGGGTGTCGATGCCCGGCCCGCCCCAGAGCACGTCGTCATTCAAGGAGCCATCAAGGCTGTCGTTGCCGCTCCCGCCGATGAGAGTGTCGTTGAACGTGAAGCCGCGGAGGGTGTCGTCGCCGGCCCCCGCGTAAATCTCGTGGTTCAGGTCGCGGGTGCAGAAGATCAGGTCGTTGCCGGAGCCGGTCCAAATCCTCTCGACGCTCCAGAGGGTATCGTCGTTGCCCGGGTTGCCGTCGAAGTGGACGCTGTTGTCGAGATCCACGGTCAGGTTCGCGGTCTCGGTGTCGTAGAGCGCGGTATCGACGCCGTCGCCGCCGTCAAGGCGATCGTTGCCGGCGCCGCCGCGCAGCCAGTCGTTGCCGACGCCGCCCTGCAGCGTGTCGTCGCCGGCGAGTCCCGACAGCGTGTCGTCGCCGTCAAGACCCGAGATCAGATCGGCGAGCGGCGTTCCATTCAGGCGGTTGTTGCCCGCATCTCCCGTGATGGTGGCCATGGCTGCGATTTCCCCCGAAGCTGAGCGGCTGTGCCGCGATCGTAGCACTTGAGATCGGAAAGCTCGCGGCGCTTGAACAGGTGTGCCAAACGGTCGCGGCGCGAGCTGCCCGTGAAGGCGGCGGCCGAGCGGGCTGGCCTGCCGGGGTTCCGGTCGGCTAGAACTCGGCGGTGCAGGATCGGAGGGACGGATGCCGCAGAGCTACCCCAATCATGGGCGGATCGAGGGGCCGGTCGTCCTCATCGGGTTCGGGTCGATCGGACAGGGGACGCTGCCGCTGATCGAGCGGCATTTCACCTATGATCCGCACGACGTCCACGTGATCGAGCCCACCGACACGCACCGGACATTCCTCGAGCAGCGCGGCGTGCACTTCATCCACCACGCGCTGACCGAGGGGAACTACCGCGCGTTGCTGACGCAGCTCTTCGCCGGCGGCAAGGGGTTCTGCGTGAACCTGTCGGTCGACACGAGCTCGCTCGACCTGATGCGGCTCTGCCGCGAGCTCGGCGTGCTCTATATCGACACGGTGGTGGAGCCCTGGGCCGGGCATTACTTCGACCTGTCGCTGACCTCGGCGCAACGGACCAACTATGCGCTCCGCGAGACGGTGCGCGCCGAGAAGCGCGCAAATCCGGGCGGGACGACGGCGGTGTCGTGCTGCGGCGCCAATCCCGGCATGGTGTCGTGGCTGCTGAAGGAGGCGCTGCTGCGGCTCGCCGCCGACACCGGCACCGACGCGACCCCGCCGAAGGACCGCGACGGCTGGGCGCGGCTGATGCAGCGGCTGGGCGTCAAGGGCGTGCACATCGCCGAGCGCGACACCCAGTCGGGGCGCGACGGCAAGCCGCTCCACACCTTCGTCAACACCTGGTCGGTGGAGGGGTTCGTTTCGGAGAGCTTCCAGCCGGCCGAGCTCGGCTGGGGCACGCACGAGGCCTGGTTCCCGCCGAACGGGCACCGGCAGGAGACCGGCTGCCGCGCGGCGATCTATCTCGACACGCCCGGGATGCTGACCAAGGTGCACACCTGGACGCCGGAAGCCGGGCCGCAGTACGGCTTTCTCGTCACCCACAACGAGGCGATCTCGATCGCCGACTACTACACCGTCGGCGATCCGGCCGCGCCCGAGTTCCGGCCGACCTGCCACTACGCCTATCATCCGTGCGGGCAGGCGGTGCTGTCGCTCCACGAGATGCTCGGCGCCGGCAAGGTGCAGGAGAAGATGAAGATCCTCGACGAGAACGAGATCCTCTGGGGCGAGGACTGTCTCGGCGTGCTCGTCTACGGCCACACGCGGAACGCGCTCTGGTACGGCTCGCGGCTGTCGATAGAGGAGGCGCGCGCGCTCGCGCCGTTCCAGAACGCGACCGGGCTGCAGGTGACGAGCGCGGTGATCGCCGGCATGGCGTGGGCGCTCAGGAACCCGCGCGCCGGGATCGTCGAGACCGACGAGATGGATCACGCCTTCTGCCTCGACGTGATGCGCCGCTACCTCGGGCGGATCGAGGCGCACTACACCGACTGGACCCCGATCGCCACGCGCTGGCCGCAGTTCGCCGAGGAGATCGACGAGAGCGATCCCTGGCAGTTCCAGAACGTGCTGGCGACCTGAGCACGCCCTGTCCGCCCGGCGACAAGCCGGGCGGGCGGTGGCGTCAGTCGGTGGGTCAGTCGAGCCCGAGCCTGCCGCGCAGCGTCGAGAGATCTTCGGCGAGGGTGTTGACGGCACTTGCCAGCACCACCCGGTCGGCCTCGGTCAGCTTGTCGTAGGTGACGTAGCCGTCGCCGGCGCGGTACTTGTCGAGGATCGTGTCGATGGTGGCGAAGTTCGCGTCGACCTTGGCGACGAACTCCGGGTCCGCGGTCGCGATCAGCGGCCGCACCAGCTCGAAGATCTGCTGCGAGCCGTCGAAGTTGCCCTTGAAGTCCCAGAGGTCGGTGTGGCTGTAGCGGTCCTCCTCGCCGGAGATTTTGGTCGCCGCGACCTCCTCCATCAGCACGGCGGCGCCGCCGACGACGATCTCGGGCGGGAAGGTCAGGCCCTCGATGCGGCCCTGCAGCTCCTTGACGTCGGCGAGCAGCCGGTCGGCGACCGGGTCGAGGCCGTCGGTCGAGCCCTTCTCCCAGAGGCCGTACTCGATGCGGTGAAAGCCCGAGAACGCCGGGTCGGCCTCGGCCTTCTCGTGGTCGTCGGCGCGGCTGTCGATCGAGACGTCGAGGTCGGAGAACAGCTCGGCGATCGGCTCGATCGCCTCGTAGTTGATCCGGGTCGGCGCGAACAGCGTCTTGGCCTTCCCGACGTCGCCGGCCTTGATCGCGGCGACGAAGTCGCCGGTGTCCTTCACCAGCTCGTCGACCCGCTCGGAGACGTAGATCTTGTAGTCACTGATCGGCGCGACGAGATCGAGCGTCGCCTCGCCCCGAGCGCCGGTCGCACCGAGGAGCAGAAGGGCTGCGCCCGAGGCGTGGAGGAGGGGTTTGGACGAGAAGAACGGGAAGCGCATGGGATCGGCTGCTCCTAAGGTCTTGTCGCCCGCTTCGCGCGGGCTTTCGGGGCTCGGGGGCTGGCTGGCTTAGAGGCTGGCCGGGGAAATCGCTTCGATCAGGCTGCGGCCAAGGTAGTCCTCGCCACCGGCGAAGCCGGGCAGGGCGAAGAAATAGCCGCCGCCGACCGGCTTGATGTATTCCTCGAGCGGCTCGCCATCGAGCCGGTGCTGCACGGTGATGAACGACCGCTCGAGATCGGCCTGCCAGGCGATGAACAGGAGGCCCTGGTCGAGCTGGCCGTTCTTCAGGACGCCGTTCACGTAGTTGAACGGCCGCCGCAGCAGGAGGTTCGCCTCCGAGCCGGGGGTGCGCGGGTTGGCGAGGCGGATGTGGGCGCTGTGCGGCGTCGCGCGGCCCTCGGGGTCGGCGGCGAAGTCGGGCACCATCGCCTCGCTGCCGTCCGGCCGGTCGAGCGGCGCGCCGGACATCTTGGCGCGGCCGAGGATGCGCTCCTGCTCGCCGAGGGGCGTGCGGTCCCAGCGCTCGACGAGGTTGCGGATGATGCGGACCGCCGCATAGCTGCCGTTTTCGGCCCAGCCGGGCTCGCCGTTGTCGGGGCCTATCCAGACCACGCGCTGCATGAGTCCTTCGTCGGCGCTGTCGGGATTGGCCGAGCCGTCGCGGAAGCCGAGGAGGTTGCGCGCGCTCTCGGTTGCGCCGTCCGGACGCGGCGGGATCACCGGCACGTTGCCGGCCTGCGCCCATTTCAGCACCAGCTGGTCGGGGAGCGTCTTCACCACGTCGCGCAGCGCATGCACCACGGTGTCCTGGGTGTGGGCGCAGAACTGGATCACGAGGTCGCCGTGGCAGAGGTCGGCCATGAGCGCGTCGTTGCGAAACTTGGTCATCCGCTGCAGCACGCGCGGGCGCTGGGCCGCGAGCCACGCCCGCTCGTCGAAGAGCGACGCGCCGAGGCCGACGGTCATCGTCAGCGCGTCGGGGTTGACGACGGGCCCGAGGATGCCGCTGTCGGATGGTGGTAGCTTCGGGTCCTCGGCCGGCAGCTGGCCGCCGTGGGTCAGGAACTCGATGCGTGCGGTGAGCCGGCGGAACAGCCGCTCGAGCGCGGCGGGGTCGTCGGCGAGGACGTGGAAAGCGGCGACCATGCCGTTCGCCGGCCGCGGCGTGACGATCCCGGCCTGGTGCGCGCCGTAGGGCGACACCACGTCGCGCGCGCTGGTGCTGTCGGCGACGGGGGCGTCGGCGACGTGGCGCTGGCCGGTCTCGGCGCGCGCGACGTGCGGCGCGACGGCAAGCGCCGCGGCGCCGGCGAGAAGGCCGCGGCGGGTGGTCGAGAGGGGCGCGTGCGCGTTCATGCCGCTACTCCAGGCCGATGGTCGGGTTGAGGACGGCCGCGGCCGCCGCGACCTGACGGAAGGCGTCGGCGATCCTCTCGCGGCCGGCGGCGTCGACGGTGTCATAGGACGGGAAGGCGCCGTCCTGCCGGAACCCGTCGAGAGTGGCGCGCGCGGCGTCGAGCGCGCGGGCGAGCCCGGCCGACGCGCTCGGGTCGGCCGCCTTGACCAGCGGATCGACGAGGAGCGCCGACTTGGCGATGCCGTCGAGGTCGGCGGAGAAATCCGCAAGGTCGGCGTGGGAATAAGGCGTCGGCGAGGCGGTCGCCTGATCCGCCACGCGCGTCGCGAGCGCCGCGGCATTGGCCGCGAGGTCGGCGGGCGCGAGGTTCAGCGTCTTGAGCCGCCCCTTGAGCGTGGCCACGTCGTCGGAGAGCCTTGCCATGATCGGGGCAAGCCCCTCGGTCGTGCCCTCGCTCCAGAGCGCGTACTCGATGCGGTGGAAGCCGGTGAAGCCCGGGTCCGCCTCGCGCTTCTCCAGATAGGCGGCGAGCGGGTCCATGGTATCAGCGAGGTCGGCGATGCGCGCGGTCACCGGCGCCATCTGCCGCCAGGGCTGGCGCGCGGCGAGCCAGGCCGCGCGCGCGCCGGCGAGATCGCCCGCGGCAATGCGCTCGCCGAGGACGTCCACGCTGTCGGCGAGCTCGGACGCGCGGCGGTCGAGATAGACCCGGTACTCGGAAAGCGGCCCGATGAAGTAGCGCAGCTCCGGCGCGGCGGTGGCGGCCGCGGACTCCGCGGTCGCGACGACGGTGAGCTTGCCGCGCGGGTTCGAGAGCAGCCCGCAGGTGATGTCGTAGACGCCGGGCTTCAGCCGCTCGGTCAGCGTCGCGTTCAGGCCCGGGGTGATGTTCTCGCGCTCGGCGACGACCATCACGCCGTCGAGGATCTCCCATTCGAGCGGGCGCTCGGAGGCGTTGTGAATGCGGAAGGTGCTCTTGCCGGCGGGAACGGTGAGCTCGGCCGGCTCGCAGGTGGTGTCGGTCACGGTGACGACGACGGCGCCGTCGACAGGCACCGGCGCCGCGGTCCTGGCGGCGTACCAGAAGGCCAGGACGCCGAGGAGGACGAGAACGCCCGCGCCGGCGATCGCCAGCGCCGCGGCGTTGCGGGGCATCGGCTGCGGTCCGGCCAAGGGATCAGGCCTCCTGCTTGGTCGGCTGCGGCATCGGGGCCGGGCGGAGGAAGAAGTAGAGGGTGACGAAGAGGACGAGCACCCAGACCAGCACCTCGCCGAGCACCGGCGCGTCGTGGTAGCCGAAGAGCCCCGAGAGCACGGTGCCGAGCACCGAGGAGACCGGCAGCGTCCGGGTCATGTCCCAGACCGGTTGCTGCAGGTAGTTCCAGACGCCTGCCTCGTGCAGGTTGCGCAGCACCGCGGAAGCAAGGCCGGCGGCGACGAAGATGATGAAGACGCCGGTCCAGCGGAAGAACCGCCGGAGGTCGAGTCGCAGGCCGCCGCTGTAAAGCAGGTAGCCGAGCGCGGTCGCCACCGCGATGCCGAGCAGCGCCCCGACCGGCGCCGCCGGCCCCGGGCTCTGCTGCAGGAGCGCGAGCAGGAAGAACACCGATTCGAGGCCCTCGCGCGCCACGGCGAAGAAGACCATCCCGAGGAGCGCCCAGGTCGGCCCGCGCAGGTCGGCGAGGGCCGCGTCGATGTCGTGCTCCATCGTCGCCTTGATCGAGCGCGCCGCCTTGCGCATCCAGAACACCATCGAGATCAGCACCACGGCGGCAAGCGTGCTGACGGCGGCCTCGAAGATCTCCTGCGTCCGCTGCGGGAACTGCGAGCCGATGACGAGGACGCCGGCGCTGACGAAGAGCGAGAGCGCCACGGCGAGGAGCACCCCGATCCAGACCGTCGGCAGCCAGTCCGAGCGGCTGGTGCGGGCGAGGTAGCCCGCGATGATTCCGACGATGAGCGCGGCCTCGATGCCCTCGCGCAGCATGATGAGGAACGACGGCAGCATTTTCTCGGCCTCTGCAGTCTCCGGGTGCCCGCCCGCGGTGAATAGATGAGCGTGTTAGTCAGGTACACGGGTGGCGTAGTCGCTCGGGCCCGCCGGCGCAATCCGGTTCCTGCCTCTGCAGGTGAAAAACGTTCCCCGAACACTCGTCTTGCTACAAACCTGAGGGGCTAGTCTCGCCAGGGTTGAGGCGCGGCGCTGCAAGCCTCTGCGGCGGGAGACGGGTCGGAGCGCGGGAAAACCCGGACGACGCGCCACGGGAACCTTCGGTGACGCTCGGGACTTGTCAACCGGCGTGCAGTTGCCATGGTGGCGAGAGAGCCAGGCGGGGAGGGCGGCCATGAGGTTCTCGATCGCGACCGTGTCGCTGGGCGGGACGCTGTCGGAGAAGCTTGCGGCGATCGCCGCGGCAGGGTTCGAGGGGGTCGAGCTGTTCGAGGCCGACGTGCTCGCGTTCGACGGCTCGCCGGCCGAGATCGGCGCCATGGTGCGCGACGTCGGGCTCGAGATCGTCGCCTTCCAGCCGTTCCGCGACTTCGAGGGGATGCCCGAGCCGCAGCGGACGCGCGGCTTCGAGCGGGCGCGGCGCAAGTTCGCGCTGATGAACGAGCTCGGCGCGAAGGACGTGCTCGTCTGCTCGAACGTGTCGCCCTTGTCGCTCGGCGGCATCGACCGCGCGGCGGCCGACCTCAGCGAGCTCGGCGACGTGGCGGCCTCCTTCGACATCCGCGTCGGCTACGAGGCGCTGGCGTTCGGCCGGCACGTCTGGGACTACCGCGACGCCTGGGAGATCGTGCGGCGCGCCGACCACCCGCGAATCGGGCTGATCCTCGATTCCTGGCACGTGCTGGCGCGCAAGTTGCCGGTCGATCCGATCCGCGCGATCCCCGCCGACCGGCTGACCTTCGTGCAGCTCGCCGATGCGCCGGCGATGGAGATGGACCTCCTGCAGTGGTCGCGGCACTTCCGCAACTTCCCCGGCCAGGGCGACCTGCCGATCGACGACTTCATGCGCGCGCTCATCGCCACCGGCTACGACGGCTGGCTGAGCCACGAGATCTTCAACGACCGCTTCCGCATGGCCTCGCCGCGGCGCATCGCCGAGGACGGCGAGCGGTCGCTGATCTGGCTGAACGACCGGTTGGCGCCCGGCCGGATCCCGCCGCGGGTGCGGCCCGAGGCGGTGGAGTGGATCGAGTTCGCGATCTCCGAGGATGACGCGGCCGCGCTCGAGGAGATGTTCGCGGCACTCGGCTTCGCGCTCGTCGGCCGCCACCGCACGAAGGAGGTCCGGCGCTGGAGCCAGGGCGCGATCAACCTCGTCGTCAACACCGAGCCGGAGGGGCTCGCGCATTCACACCAGATCGTGCACGGGCCGTCGGTGGTCGCGATCGGCCTGCGCGTCGACGACGCGGCGGCGGCGACCACCCGCGCGCGGGCGCTCAACATCCCGAGCTATCGCAGCGCCGTCGGCCCGGGCGAGCTCGACATTCCGGCGGTGCGCGGCCTCGGCGGCTCGCTGATCTACTTCACCGATTCCCGCTCCGAGCTCGGCCGGGTCTGGGAGATCGAGTTCGAGACGGTGGCGCCGGTGCCGGCCGGGCCGCTCGCGCGCATCGACCATCTGGCGCAGTCGATGAACCCGGACGAGATGCTGAGCTGGCGGCTCTACTACATGGCGCTCTTCGACTTCGAGCGCACGCCGCAGGTCGACGTGATCGATCCGGCCGGCGTCGTCGAGAGCCTGGCGCTGCAGGATCCCGACCGGACGGTGCGGATCTGCCTGAACGCGAGCGCGTCCGAGCGCACCATGGCCTCGCGCTTCCTCGACGAGTTCTTCGGCGCCGGCACCCAGCACATCGCGCTCGCCACCGACGACATCTTCGCTGCGGCCGAGGGGATGCGCGCCGCCGGCCTCGAGCCACTGCCGATCCCCGACAACTACTATGACGATCTGGAGGCGCGGCTCGGGCTCGAGCCAGAGATGGTCGACCGGCTGCGCGAGTGCGGCATCCTCTACGACGAGGACGAGCACGGGCGTTACCTCCAGCTCTACACGCGCGCCTTCCGCGACCGCTTCTTCTTCGAGATCGTCGAGCGCACCGGGTATGCGGGCTACGGTGCCGCGAATGCGCCGATCCGGCTGGCGGCGCAGGCGCGCCTGGCGCGCGCGCCGGCGATTCCGCGGCTGTGATCTCGCTCCGGTTGAAGCGGCCGCCCCGGGTTCGCTGTGTGCCCCGGAACACACCCGCGGGACGGTCGCGAGGCCGCGAGCCTTGACCTTGCTTTCAAGGGGACGGGTGCTAGCTTACCTTATCATTACAATGGCCTGCGAACCGTAATGCTCAAGAACCTGCTGGATAACGCGCTTCGCAAGGGGATTTCCCACGGGAACCTCCGGATCACCTACCCGTCTGGGGCAGTGTCGCACTATGGCGACGGCAGCGGCCCGCCGGTGGCGATCCGCGTCACCGATCGGGCGACGCTCCGGGCGATGATCCTCGACCCGAGCCTCGCGGTCGCCGAGGCCTACATGGACGGGCGGCTGGTGATCGAGCACGGCGACACCTTCCAGCTGATCGCGCTCGCCAAGTCGAACATGCGCCCGGAGGTGGCGACGCGGGCGGCCTGGCTCGCGCACGCGCGGCGGAGCGTGACCGCCGCACCGGTGCTGCACGCGGTGGGCCTCAAGGCGGCGCGTGCCAATGTCGCGCATCACTACGACCTCGACGAGCGGCTCTACCGGCTGTTCCTCGACGGCGACATGCAGTATTCCTGCGCCTACTTCGAGCGGCCGGACATGACGCTCGACGAGGCGCAGCTCGCCAAGAAGCGGCTGATCGCCGCCAAGCTGCTGATCCGGCCGGGCGCGCGGGTGCTCGACATCGGCTGCGGCTGGGGCGGCATGGCGCTCTATCTCGCGCGGGTGTGCGACGCCGACGTGACCGGCATCACCCTCAGCCAGGAGCAGCTTCGCGTGGCCGAGGCCCGCGCCGCGGCGGCGGGGCTGTCGGACCGGGTGCGCTTCCGGCTGCAGGACTATCGCCAGGTGCCGGAGACCTTCGACAACATCGTCTCGGTCGGCATGTTCGAGCACGTCGGCCTCCGGCAGTATCCGACGTTCTTCCGCACCGTGCGCCGGCTGCTCGCGCCCGACGGGGTGATGCTGCTGCACGCGATGGCGCAGCCGACGCCGGCGCCCTACAACCAGCCGTTCATCGAAAAGTACATCTTTCCCGGCGGCTACATCCCGGCGCTCTCGGAGGTGCTGCCCTGGGTCGAGAAGGCGGGTCTTCTGGTCCGCGACACCGAGATCCTGTCGCTGCACTATGCCGAGACCACGCGGGAGTGGCGCCGCCGGTTCCTCGCTGCGCGCGAGGAGGTGCTGAAGCTCTACGACGAGCGCTTCATCCGCATGTGGGATTTCTATCTCGCCGGCTCGGAGTGCTCGTTCCGCTTCGATCACATCCACGTCTCGCACCTGCAGCTCGCGCTCGACCAGGCGCGGGTGCCGATGACGCGCGCCTACATCGCCGAGGCGCAGGCGCGGCTCGTCGAGCGGGAGCGGCAGATCCCCGACTACGCGGCGCTGCATCCGGCACCGCTGGCGCAGGTGGCCCCGTTGCGGCGCGACGCTTCCTGAGGGGAGGCGGCGCGCAACGCCCGATCGCTGTCGCGATGCAAGCGTCGATTTCGCGGCACGGTTGATTGCGAGCCGAGTTTGTGGAACCTTCGCTGTCGGACGAGGTTGGAGCCGGTGCAGCCGGACGGCGGGCGTCCCCGGCGCCGTTTGCTCTTGCCAGGAAGGAAGCCGATGCGGATTCGCTGCGGGTGCGCGCTCACCTACGAGTGTCCGGCGCCGACGCCGATGTTGCTGGCGCTCAGCATCCATCCGACCCGGCGCAACGACCTGCTGAGCGAGCAGGTGCTGAAAGTCACCCCCGAGACCGGCTCGGTCGACTACCTCGACGGCTACGGCAACGTGTGCACGCGGCTGGTGGCGCCGGCGGGCCGCACGACGATCTCCACGCACTTCGATGTTGCCGACAGCGGCCTGCCCGACGCGGTGGCGCCGGACGCGGTGCAGCACGAGATCACCGAGCTGCCGTCGGATGTGCTCGTCTACCTGCTCGGCAGCCGCTACTGCGAGACCGACCGGCTCTCCGATTTCGCCTGGGCGCAGTTCGGCGGCACCGTCCCGGGCTGGCCGCGCGTGCAGGCGATCGTGGACTTCGTCCACGAGCGCATCCGCTTCGACTACCAGCGCGCCGATTGCCGGCGCACCGCCTACAGCGCGTTCCTCGAGCGCACCGGGGTCTGCCGCGACTTCGCGCATCTCGCGATCACGCTTTGCCGCGCGATGAACATTCCGGCACGCTACTGCACCGGCTATCTCGGCGACATCGGCGTGCCGCCGGCGCCCGATCCGATGGACTTCTCGGCCTGGTTCGAGGTCTGGCTCGGCCGGCGCTGGTATGCGTTCGACGCGCGGCACAACCGGCCGCGCATCGGCCGCATCCTGCTGGCGACCGGGCGCGATGCGACCGACGTGGCGATCTCGATGAGCTTCGGGCCGGCGACGCTCGTCGGCTTCGAGGTCGTCACCCACGAGATCACCGCAGCCGGCGCCACGGGAGCGACGATGGCCTCCGCCGCCGCCTGACGGCTCAGCGGATCGCTCCGTGGTAGAAGAAGCTGCCGAGGCCGCTGCTGAAGACGATGAGGCCGCAGATCGCGTGCAGCAAGACCGCCATCGGGAAGCCGCCGCGCCCGAGATAGCCGCGCGCGAAGAGGAGCCCGCCGGCGAAGGTCAGGACCGGCGCGACCGGGTTCCAGAACAAGAGGTGCACCAGTGCGAAGACTGCGGCATTGACCGTGAGCGCGGTCGTGCGGTCGCCAAAGAGCGCGCCGTAGCGGCGGAAGAACAGCAGGCGGAAGACGACCTCCTGCGGCATCGCCGAGAGGAGGGGATAGAGCACGAGGATGGCGAGCCACAGCCGCGGCGCGCGCCGCGGCAGCCGCAGCGCCTGGTCGGGGACGAGCCACAGCACGAGGACGCCGCAGGCGACGGCAGTGCCGGCGGCGATCACCGCGACCTCGCGCCCGTCGAGCCGGCGCCAGCCGCGGCCGAGCTCGCGCCAGCGAAAGCCGGGCGTGGCGGCGAGGAGCGCGAGCGACACGAGCGTGACGCCGAAGAACACCGGCCAGAGCAGCCGCGGCGGCATGACGAGCGCCATCGCCACCGGCAGCGTGAGGTAGAGGAGCACGAACTCGACCACCAGCCGCGTGCGGCGCGGCGCTGCCTCGGCGGTGACGATCGTCATCGGCGGTCCTCCCCGGGCGAAAGGCCCGCTTCGCTCAGGTAGGCTGCCGGGCGCTGGCGGCCAGCGCAACCGCTCCGGGGTTGACAGCGCGAAGGCCGCGAGGTGTATCCGCGCCTGACCCGCGCGAGGAGCCCCGAGGAATGCACCGCTACCGCAGCCACACCTGCGCCGAGCTCCGGCGCTCCGACGTCGGCGAGACCGTCCGCCTGTCCGGCTGGGTGCACCGGGTGCGCGACCACGGCGGCGTGCTCTTCATCGACCTGCGCGACCACTACGGCATCACCCAGGTGCTGGCCGACAGCGAGAGCCCGGCCTTTGCCGAACTGGAGAAGGTGCGGGCGGAGTGGGTGATCCGGGTCGACGGTGTGGTGAAGGCGCGCGACGCGAGCCTCGTGAACCCGAAGCTGCCGACCGGCGAGATCGAGGTCTACGTGCGTGAGGTCGAGGTCCTGGGCGCGGCCGACGAGCTGCCGCTGCCAGTGTTCGGCGAGACGGATTATCCCGAGGAGACAAGGCTCAAGTACCGCTTCCTCGACCTGCGGCGCGAGAGCCTGCACGCGACGATCATGCTCCGGAGCCGGGTGATCGCCTACCTGCGCGACGCAATGCGGGCGCAAGGCTTCACCGAGTTCCAGACGCCGATCCTGACCGCCTCGAGCCCCGAGGGCGCGCGCGACTTCCTGGTGCCGTCGCGGCTGCACCGGGGGAAGTTCTATGCGCTGCCGCAGGCGCCGCAGCAGTTCAAGCAGCTCATCATGGTGGCCGGGTTCGACCGCTACTTCCAGATCGCGCCGTGCTTCCGCGACGAGGATCCGCGGGCGGATCGATCGCCGGGCGAGTTCTACCAGCTCGACGTCGAGATGAGCTTTGCCACGCAAGACGATGTTTTTGCTGCGATCGAGCCGGTGATGCGCGGCGTCTTCGACGCCTTTGGCGGCGGCCGGCCGGTGACGCCGGAGTTCCCGAGGATCGCCTACCGCGACGCGATGCTCTGGTACGGGTCGGACAAGCCGGACCTGCGCAACCCGTTGAAGATGCAGGTGGTTTCCGAGCACTTCCGCGGCTCGGGCTTCAAGGTCTTCGCCTCGCTCCTCGAGCAGCCGGGCACCGAGGTGCGGGCGATCCCGGCGCCGAAGGGCGGCAGCCGCGCGTTCTGCGACCGGATGAACGCCTTCGCCCAGGGCGAGGGGCTGCCGGGAATGGGGTATATCTTCTGGCGCGCCGGCGCGGACGGCCTCGACGCCGCCGGGCCGATCGCCAAGGCGCTGGGCCCGGAGCGGACGGAAGCTATCCGGCAAGCGTTGGGATTGGGTGAAGGCGACGCGGCATTCTTCCTCGGCGGGCTGCCGGCGAAGTTCGAGGCGGTGGCGGGCAAGGCGCGGAACGTCATCGGGCGCGAGCTCGGGCTGACCGACGAGGCGCGCTTCGACTTCTGCTGGATCGTCGACTTCCCGATGTACGAGAAGGACCCGGACACCGGCAAGCTCGACTTCAGCCACAACCCATTCTCGATGCCGCAGGGCGGGCTTGAGGCGCTGGAGACGCTGCCGCCGCTCGAAGTGCTGGGATTTCAGTATGATATTGTCTGCAACGGCGTGGAGCTGTCGTCGGGCGCGGTGCGGAACCACAAGCCCGAGGTGATGGTCAAGGCGTTCGAGATCGTCGGCCACGACCGGGCCTTCGTCGAGGCGCATTTCGGCGGCATGATCTCGGCGTTCAAGTACGGCGCGCCGCCGCACGCGGGCATTGCGCCGGGGATCGACCGGATCGTGATGCTGCTGGCGGGCGCGGAGAACATCCGCGAGGTCATCATGTTCCCGATGAACCAGCGCGCCGAGGACCTGATGATGGGAGCGCCGTCGGAGGCTTCGAGCGAACAGCTCAGGGAGCTGGGAATCCGGGTGATTGCCGAGGGTTAACGGCAGAAGTTGCATGCACATCGCATGCACGAGGCATGCACATTCCATGCACGGGTCTGGCGGGTTGGGTGAAAGGTTAACCGGGCGGCGCGGGCACGAGGTCGATCACGTGCGGCGGGGGCGGCACGCGACGCTGGCGCTCGAGATCGAGTGGAACACAAGGATCCGTTCCTCGACCGGGACCTGGGG
The DNA here is from genome assembly GCA_039808205.1 of Paracoccaceae bacterium. Lineage (GTDB taxonomy): Bacteria > Pseudomonadota > Alphaproteobacteria > Rhodobacterales > Rhodobacteraceae > Amaricoccus. Next base: position 19,367 of record JBDHSS010000020.1, read on the forward strand.
AAATTCCAGCGGCTGCATGCGCAGTCGGTGATCTCGCTCGCGATCATCGTGACGCGCGGGAGGGCACTGCAGGTGGCGATGGCGGAGACGGTGGCGGGGTTCCTGCGCGCCGAGGGAAGCGGGGGACCAACCGGTTGGGGAACCCGTGCCCGCTGCTCCTGCTCGGGCTGCCGGCGGCGGTGGTCGGAGCTGCGCCGAAGGTGGAGAGGGAGCGAAAAGTATATTTCCAAATAGATTTCGCAAACAGGGTACAAATAAGGTGAAACGGTGCCTGCGCGACATTTCGTCGCGCACTTTGCCGACGCATGTTTAG
>JBDHSS010000021.1:0-19625 GCA_039808205.1 Paracoccaceae bacterium
GGCGGCGAAGCTGCCCGCCGGCCGCTACGCGCTGAGCCCGGGCGGCGTCGCCTGCGACGCCGGGCTCGAGGCGCTCGGCTGGCTTCTCGGCGACTATCGCTTCCAGCGCTATCGCACCGGCAAGCCGGCGGCGGCGGAGCTGGTCTGCCCCGAGGGCGTCGACCTCGCCCGGACGCTCGCGATCGCGCGCGGCGCCGCGCTGGCGCAGGATCTCGTCAACACGCCGGCGCGCGACATGGGGCCGGAGGCGCTGGAGAATGCCTTCGCCGCGCTCGCGGCCCGGCATGGCGCGGCGTTCAGCGTCATCCGCGACGGGCCGGCGCTGCGCGCGGCGCGGCTGCCGATGATCGATGCGGTGGGCGCCGCGGCGGCCGAGGCGCCGCGGCTGCTCGATCTCGTCTGGGGGCGCCCGGACGCGCCGCGGATCACGCTGGTCGGCAAGGGCGTCTGCTTCGACACCGGCGGGCTCGACATCAAGCCGTCGGCCTCGATGGCGCTGATGAAGAAGGACATGGGCGGTGCCGCGACGGCGATGGGCCTCGCCGACGTGGTGATGAGCCTCGGCCTCGACCTGCGGCTGCGCCTGCTGGTGCCGGCGGTCGAGAACGCGATCTCCGGCGCGGCGATGCGCCCCGGCGACATCCTGCCGAGCCGCAAGGGCCTGACCGTGGAGGTCAACAACACCGACGCCGAGGGCCGGCTGGTGCTCGCCGACGCGCTGGCGCTCGCGGACGAGGAGGCGCCCGACCTCATCGTGAGCCTCGCGACGCTGACCGGCGCGGCGCGGGTCGCGCTCGGGCCCGACGTGCCGCCGTTCTTCACCGACGACGACGGGCTCGCCGAGACGCTCGCCGCCGCCGGCGCGCGCGTCGCCGACCCGCTCTGGCGGCTGCCGTTCTGGGATCCCTACGAGCCCTTGATCGAGCCCGGCATCGCCGATCTCGACAACGCGCCCACGGGCGGCATGGCCGGCGCGATCACCGCCGCGTTGTTCCTGCGCCGCTTCGTCAGCCCCGACCGGCCGTATGTGCACCTCGACATCTACGGCTGGACCCCGCAGGCGAAGCCCGCCCGACCGAAGGGCGGCGCGTTCCAGGCCGGCCGGGCGCTGCTCTCGCTACTGGAGACGCGCTTTTGCATGGCCTAGACTTTCCGTTCGCCAGTCGCCTGACCCCGGCCCGCCCCGATCTCGCGGCCGAGCACCTGCGCGACCGGGTGGCCGCCGAGCGCTACGTGCGCGGCGTGCCGCACCGGGTCAGCGCCTGCCTGCTCGACCTCAGGCTTGCGCCGGACCGGACGGCCGAGCGGGCGACGCAGCTCCTCTACGGCGAGGTCTTCATCGTCTACGAGACGCGGCCGGACGGCCTCGCCTGGGGGCAGGCGGAGCTCGACGGCTACGTCGGCTTCGTCGACGCCGCCGGGCTCGGGCCGCAACGCGGCACCGGCCGGCGCATCACCGCGCTCTGGTCGCATCTCTACGCCCGCGCCTCGGTGCAGGGCGACGTGACCGTCGAGCTGCCGTTCCTGGCCGACGTGCCGGTCGCCGGCAGCAGCGGTTGCTTCGCGCGGCTGCGCGGCGGCGGGCACGTGCCGCTCCGCCATCTCGATGCGACGCACGGGGATGCCGCGGCGCAGGCCGAGCGGTTCCTGGGCGCGCCCTACCTCTGGGGCGGGCGCAGCATCCGCGGCATCGACTGCTCGGCGCTGGTTCAGCTCGCGCACCTCGCCTGCGGCAAGACGGCGCCGCGCGATTCCGACATGCAGGCGGCGCTCCTCGGCGCGCCGCTTTCGGCGAGCGCCCCGCTCCAGCGCGGCGATCTGGTGTTCTGGCGCGGGCACGTCGGCATGATGCTCGACGCGACCCGGGTGATCCACGCCAACGCGCATCACATGGCGGTCGCATGCGAGCCGCTCGCCGCGGTCGAGGCGCGGGTGCTGGCCGCGGGCGGCGGGCCGATCACCGGCCGCCGCCGGCCCTGACGCCGCTATTGCAGGATGCGCGGCTCCTGCCCGCGCATCAGCCCGAGGCCGACGTCCTCGGCAAGCCCGGCGAGGCAGAGCGCGAGATCGGCCCGCACGATCAGCGCCGCCATCAAGACCGCCTCCTCGCGGGCACCTTCGGCCGCCAGCGAGACGAAGCGGGCGAAGACGCATTCGTCGCCACCGGCACAGGGGCAATCGATCGCGTGGCCGAGGAGCGGCCGCCGCGCGTGGGTCGCGGTCAGCTGCAGCAGCTCGGCCAGCCGCTCCGCCAGCACCGGCCCGTGCCGGAGGCTGAGCTCGCGGCCGAGCGCCCCCTGCCCGTCCGGCCCGGCGCACCAGAACCGCAGGCAGCGGATCACCTGCCGCTCGAGCGGCGGCAGGTCGGCGACGTGCCCGACCGCCGCCGCGCCCGGATGCCGCGGCATCGCGCTCACTTCGTCAGGATCAGCTTGCCCTGCCGCGTGATGCGCAGGACGTAGCGCACGCCGTCGAGCCGGATCTCGGCCATCGGCCCGCCCCCGGTCAGCGCGCGGGCATCATGCACCGGCTCGAGCGCGCAGCGCAGCCCGAGCGCGATCGGCTTTGCCGCGAGGCTTGCGGGATGCGGCCGGTCGTGGCCGTTCAGGGTGCGGTTCAGGGCGATCGTCTCGGTCGAACGAGCAGGGTGCATGCCATCAGCTCCACGCATGTCGGGTGTCGGATCTCGGGGCCATGGCTCGTCCTTCCGGACTGGCTGCTCAGTAGATGACCGTTTCACTCAGGTTAAGTCAAGGCGATTTGCGTCGGTCTCACGCTTGGCCGCCCATTGCGGACCGCCTCCTTGGTTCAGGCTGGCTCAACCCCTTGGTTTTGCTAGAATGGCGCTCGATGCGCCGGTTGACTCAAGGGGATGCGCGGCCCTAGGGTAGCGGCGGAAGAGCAACATCCCCGGTGGGGTGCCCGGACTTCAAATCCGGTGGGAGGCGCCTGGCGTCTCCGGTGGGTTCGACTCCTTCCTCTTCCGCCAGACCCGTCGCCGCCTGGGTCTCCACTCGGAGCCGCGGGGCGGCCCCGGCGGCCGTCATCTCGCCGATCACCGCCGCCGCCGCGAAGCCGTGGCGGCGGAAGACGCCGAGCACCGCGTCCACCGTCTCGGCGGCGCAGGCGACGAGCAGGCCGCCGCTGGTCTGCGGGTCGATCAGGAGCGCCTTGTCCTCGGCCGCGAAGCCCGCCGGCAGGCCGACCTCGGCACCGTAGCTCTGCCAGTTCCGTCCCGACGCGCCGGTGACGAAGCCGCGGCCGGCGAGCGCGCGCGCGTCGTCGAGGAGCGGCACCGCCGGCCAGTCGAGCCGCACGTCGCAGCCCGCGCCCCGCGCCATCTCGAGCGCGTGGCCGGCGAGCGCGAAGCCGGTCACGTCGGTCATCGCGTGCACGCCGTCGAGTGTTGCGAGCTCGGGGCCCGGCGTGTTGAGCCGCGTCGTCGTCGCGATCAGCCGGTCGTAGCCCGCCGCGTCGAGCGCCCCCTTCTTCAGCGCCGCCGCCAGCACGCCGACGCCGAGCGGCTTGCCGAGCACCAGCCGGTCGCCAGGCTCGGCGGCGGCATTGCGACGCACCCGGTCGGGGTGGACGAGCCCGAGCGCCACCAGCCCGTAGATCGCCTCGACCGAGTCGATGGTGTGGCCGCCGGCCACCGGGATCCCGGCATCGCGGCAGGCCGCAGCACCTCCGGCCAGGATCGCGCCGATCGTCGCATGCGAGAGCACGCCGATCGGCATGCCGACGATGGCGAGCGCCAGGATCGGCGTCCCGCCCATCGCGTAAACGTCGCTGATCGCATTGGTTGCGGCGATGCGGCCGAAGTCGTGCGGATCGTCGACGATCGGCATGAAGAAGTCCGTCGTCGCTACCAGCGCCTGGGTGTCGTTCAGCCGCCAGACCGCGGCATCGTCGGAAGTCTCGATCCCGACCAGCAGCGCCTCGGGCACCGGCATCGCCGCCGATCCGCGCAGGATCGACGCGAGCACGCCGGGGGCGATCTTGCAGCCGCAGCCGCCGCCGTGGGACAGCGAGGTCAGCCGCGGCTCCTCCGGCAGCGCGCGCGTCTCGGTCGCAGTCATTCCATTCTCCTCGTCCCGCTCTCGCGCGGCACGATACCCGATCCGGCCGGCAACGGGAGACCGGATCACTGGGGCGATGCGGGCCGTTGCGCTTGGGCTCGCGGTGTGCTCGCATGTCGGGCGCAGCAGCGCCGCCACAGGCCCGGGGGAACGCAGGACGTGCCCGATCTCCATCCGCGCTTCTCGGCCGACGAATACGCGGCCCGCCTGGTCAAGACCCGCGCGGCGATGGAGGCGAAGGGGATCGAGCTTTTGATCGTCTCCGATCCCTCGAACATGCACTGGCTGACCGGCTACGACGGCTGGTCGTTCTACGTGCATCAGGCGGTCATCGTGCCGCCGGCCGGGAACCCCTTCTGGTTCGGCCGCGGCCAGGACGCCGCGGGTGCGCGGCGCACCGCCTGGCTGCCCGAGGCCGACATCGTCGGGTATCCCGACCACTACGTGCAGTCGACCGAGCGCCACCCGATGGACTATCTCGCGGCGAGGCTCGCCGAGCGCGGCCTCCATCGACTGCCGACCGGCGTCGAGATGGACAACTACTGGTTCACCGCCGCCGCCTTCGCCTCGCTCGCGCGCAACCTCCCGAACGCGCGGCTGTCGGACGCCACCGGCCTGGTCAACTGGCAGCGCGCGGTCAAGAGCCCGGCCGAGATCGGCTGCATGCGACGCGCGGCTCGCATCGTCGAGGCGATGCACGCGCGGATCGCCGAGACGGCGCGGCCGGGCATCCGCAAGTGCGACCTCGTCGCCGCGATCTACGACACAGGCATACGCGGCTCGGCCGAGTTCGGCGGCGACTATCCGGCCATCGTGCCGCTGCTGCCATCGGGCAGCGACGCCGCCGCGCCGCACCTGACCTGGGACGACCGGCCGCTCAAGGCCGGCGAGGGCACCTTCTTCGAGATCGCCGGCTGCTACCGGCGCTATCACTGTCCGCTGTCGCGCACGGTCTTCCTCGGCCGGCCGACGCAGGCCTTTCGCGACGCCGAGGCGGCGACGCTTGAAGGCATGGAGGCGGGCCTTGCCGCCGCCCGGCCCGGCAACACCTGCGAGGACATCGCCGGCGCCTTCTTTGGCGTCCTGGCGCGGCACGGCATCGTCAAGGACAACCGCACCGGCTACTCGATCGGCCTCAGCTACCCGCCCGACTGGGGCGAGCGCACCATGAGCCTGCGGGCGGGCGACCGCACCGTGCTCGAGCCCGGCATGACCTTCCACTTCATGACCGGGCTGTGGCTCGAGACGATGGGGCTCGAGATCACCGAGTCGATCCTCATCACCGAGACCGGCGTCGAGTGCCTGGCGAACGTGCCGCGCGCGCTGACGGTCATCGACTGACATGAGCCTGCCGCCGTCGCCGGTCACCGCCACCATCGACCTCGACGCCGCCGGCGCGTCGCACGGCTTCCTGCGGCTGCCCTACAGCAGCGACGACAGCGCCTGGGGTAACGTGATGATCCCGATCGCGGTGATCCGCGGCGGCGAGGGACCGACGGCGCTCCTGACCGGCGCCAACCACGGCGACGAGTACGAGGGGCCGATCGCGCTCTTCGACCTCGCGCGCAGCCTCGATCCCGCGGCGCTCGCCGGCCGGGCGATCATCGTGCCGGCGCTGAACGCGCCGGCCTTCCGCGCCGGCACCCGCACCTCGCCGATCGACCGGGGCAACCTCAACCGCAGCTTCCCCGGCTCGCCGACGGGCAGCGTCACCGAGAAGATCGCCGACTATGTCACGCGCGAGCTCCTGCCGCGCGCCGACCTCGTGCTCGATTTCCACTCGGGCGGTCGCACCCTCGACTTCGTGCCGTTCTCTGCCGCGCACGTGCTCGCCGACGCGGCCCAGGAGGCGCGCGCCATGGCCGCGGTCGCGGCCTTCGGCGCGCCGTTCTCGATGCGGATGCTCGAGATCGACGCGGTCGGCATGTTCGACACCACCGCGGAGGCGATGGGAAAGACCTTCGTGACCACCGAGCTCGGCGGCGGCGGCACCGCGCGCGCCGAGACCGCGGGCATCGCCAAGCGCGGGGTGCGCAACCTGCTCGTGCATGCCGGCATCCTCGCCGCCGAGCCCGCGCCGTCCGCGACCCGCTGGCTCGACATACCGTCCGCGACCCGCTGGCTCGACATGCCGTCCGCGACCCGCTGGCTCGACATGCCGTCCGCCGCCTGCTTCACCTTCGCCGAGGATGACGGCCTCATCGAGCCGCTGGTCGACCTCGGCGCCGCGGTCAGCGCCGGCCAGCCGGTCGCCCGCATCCATCCGACGCAGCGCACCGGCCTCGCGCCGGTCGACCTCGCCGCCGGCCTCGACGGCATCCTCGCGGCGCGCCACTTCCCGGGACTCGTCAAGCAGGGCGATTGCGCTGCGGTCGTCGCGGTGCCGCTCTGACCGGCGGCGGGCGCTAGCCGCGCCAGCGCAGGGCATCGACGAGGAGGGCGAAGCTGCGGGACGACTGCCGCCGGCTCGGATAGTAGAGGTGGTAGCCCGGAAAGGGTTGCGACCAGTCGTCGAGGACGGTCTCGAGCCGACCTGCGCGGACCAGCGGGACGATGTGGTCGTCCGGCAGGCAGCAGAGCCCGAGCCCGTCCGCGGCCGCCGCCAGGATGAGGTCGGGGTCGTTGCTAGTGAAGCGTCCCTCGACGCGGACGTTCAGCCGCTGCCCGTCCTTCTCGAACTCCCAGGCATAGAGCCCGCCGAGCGTCGGCAGCCGCAGGTTGATGCAGGCGTGGCCGGTGAGGTCGCGCGGGGTCTCGGGCCGGCCGGCGGTGGCGAGGTAGCCCGGCGCGCCCGCGACCAGCATCCGCAAGTCCGGCCCGATCCGCAGCGCGATCATGTCGCGGGCGACGCTCTCGCCGAGCCGGATGCCGGCGTCGAAGCGGCCCTCGACGATGTCGACGAAGGCCTGGTCGACGGAGACCTCGACGTTGATCTCGGGGTACTCGGCCACGAGCGCGGCGAGAGCCGGGTAGAGGATCGTCTCCGCGGCGCTTCGGTTCGAGGTGATCCGGATGGTGCCGGCTGGCCGGGCGCTTTGCGCGCTCAGGTCGTCGAGCCGCGCCTCGATGTCGCCGAGCGCCGGCCGCAGCGTGGCCGCGAGCCTCTCGCCGGCCTCGGTCGGGGCGACGCTGCGCGTCGTCCGGCTGAGGAGCCGCAGGTCGAGACGCGCCTCCAGCCGCTTCACCGTGTGGCTGAGCGCGGACTGCGAGGTGTTGAGCCGGGCCGCGGCGCGGGTGAAGCTGCGCTCGTCGCAGACCGCGAGGAACGCCAGGAGGTCGCCGAGCTCGTCGCGCTGCATTGATGAATCCCCGACATAGGCCCTTTCCGGATCGCCGGTCTAATCCGAACGGTGCCGCCGCGCTATCTCCTCGGCCATCGACGGGCTGAGCGGGAGAGGAGCGATGCAGATCACCAGGGCTGGGACGGCGCCTTCGGCCAGGGGGCCGGCGGACTGGTTCACCGGATCGGTGCGGATCGACGCGCCATTCAAGGCAGAGCCGCCGGCGCGGGTCGGCGGCGCGACCGTCACCTTCGAGCCCGGCGCGCGCACCAACTGGCACACCCATCCGCTCGGGCAGACGCTGATCGTGCTCTCCGGCCGCGGCCGCTGCCAGCGCGAGGGCGGTCCGGTCGAGGCGATCCGTCCCGGCGACATCGTCTGGTTCGCGCCCGGCGAGAAGCACTGGCACGGCGCCGGCGCGGAGACGGCGATGAGCCATATCGCCATCGCCGAGGCCGAGAACGGGGTCAGCGTGGACTGGCTCGAGCCGGTCAGTGATCCGATCGCGGCACCAGAGGAGGCAGGGCGATGAAGAAGCGGACGCTCGGCAGGGGGCTGGAGGTGTCGGCCCTCGGCTTCGGCTGCATGGGGCTCGATTTCGGCTATGCGGCCAAGGTGACGAAGGCGGAGGGCGTCGCGCTCATCCGCAAGGCGGTGGACCTCGGCGTCACCTTCTTCGACACCGCCGAGATCTATGGCCCCTTCACCAACGAGGAGATGGTCGGCGAGGCGCTGCGCCCCGTGCGCGACCGGGTGGTGATTGCGACCAAGTTCGGCTTCAGGATCGAGAACGGCAAGCAGGCCGGGCGCGACAGCCGGCCCGAGCATATCCGCGAGGTCGCCGACGCTTCGCTGAAGCGGCTCGGGATCGAGGTCATCGACCTCTTCTATCAGCATCGCGTCGATCCGGCGGTGCCGATCGAGGACGTCGCCGGCGCGGTCAGGGACCTGATCGCCGAAGGCAAGGTCCGGCATTTCGGCATGTCCGAGCCCGGGGCGGCGACGGCGCGGCGCGCGCATGCGGTGCAGCCGATCACCGCGCTGCAGAACGAGTATTCGCTCTGGACCCGCGGCGTGGAGACGAACGGCATCCTCGCGCTCTGCGACGAGCTCGGCATCGGCCTCGTGCCCTACAGCCCGCTCGGCAAGGGCTTCCTGACCGGCGCGATGAGCAAGGACACCAGGCTCGCGCCTGGCGACTTCCGCGCCACCCTGCCGCGGTTCACGCCCGACGCGATGGCGAAGAACCAGGCGCTCGTCGACCTCCTGAGCCGCATTGCAGCGGAGAAGGCCGCGACGCCGGCGCAGATCGCGCTCGCGTGGCTGCTGGCGCAGCGGCCGTTCGTCGTGCCGATCCCCGGCACCACCAAGGCGCATCGGCTGGAGGAGAACCTCGGCGCCGTCGACGTGACGCTGACCGCGGCCGACCTCGCCGAGATCGAGCGCGCCGCGGCGGCGATCGAGATCGAGGGCGAGCGCTATCCGGCGCACCTGCTCGCGGCCACGGGGCTTTGAGATGACCGAGGCAACCGCGACGACGATCCCGAGCCTGGCGCTCGGCAATGGCGTCGAGATGCCGGCGATCGGCCTCGGGGTGTTCCAGACCCCGCCCGAGGCGACCGCTGCCGCCGTCGTCGAGGCGCTTCGCCTCGGTTATCGGCACGTCGACACCGCCGCGGCCTACGGCAACGAGCGCGAGGTCGGCGAGGGCATTCGCCGCTCTGGCATCCCGCGCGAGGCGGTGTTCATCGAGACCAAGGTCTGGATCAGCGACTACGGCCAAGACGCCACGCTGCACGCCTTCGACAAGAGCGCGGGCAAGCTCGGCGTCGAGACGATCGACCTCCTGCTGCTCCACCAGCCCCTGCCCTCCGCCTTCGAGCGTACCCGAGGCGCCTACCGGGCGCTCGAGACGCTGCTCGCCGACCGTCGTGTGCGCGCGATCGGGGTCAGCAACTTCATGCCGGAGCATCTCGACGGCCTGCTCGCGCAAGCCAACGTCGTGCCGGCGGTGAACCAGATCGAGGTCCACCCCTACTTCCAGCAGCGCGCCGCCCAGCGCGCCAACGCCGCTTACGGCATCGTCACGCAGGCATGGTCGCCGATCGGCGGCATCACCGCCTATCGCGGCGGCGGGCGTAGCAGCTTCGAGGACCCGATCCTGCGGGAGATCGGCGGTCGCTATCGCAAGACCGCGGCGCAGGTGATGCTGCGCTGGCACCTGCAGCAGGGCCGCTCGGCGATCCCGAAGTCGACGCGGCCGGCGCGGATCGCCGAAAACTTCGCCGTCTTCGACTTCACGCTGTCGCCGGACGAGCTTGCCACCATCGATGCCCTGGACACCGGAGTCCGCGGCGGACCGGAGCCGGACAGCATCACCCTCGAGTCTCACGGCAGGCCGATCCCCGAGGCCTGACGCACCAACCGGAAAGGATCCCGAAATGCTTGGCACCGTTCTCCACGGCCCCGGCGACGTCCGCGTCGAGGATGTCCCCGAGCCCGCGATCGTCGACCCGACCGACGCGATCATCCGCCTCGCGGCGAGCTGCATCTGCGGCTCCGACCTCTGGCCATACCGCGGCCTCAATGACGTCACCGCGCCGCTCCACATGGGGCACGAATATTGCGGCACCGTCGTCGCGGTCGGCAGTGCGGTGACGACCGTCAGGCCCGGCCAGTTCGTCGTCGGCTCGTTCTGCCTGTCGGACAACACCTGCCCGCATTGCCGGCACGGTTTTCAGTCCTCGTGCGAGCAGCGGCAGTTCATGTCCGGCGCCCAGGCGCCGCTCGCGCGGGTACCGCTCGCCGACGGCACGCTGGTGGCGCTGGCGGAAATGCCGCCCGACGAGCTGATCCCGAGCCTTCTCGCCACGTCGGACGTGCTCGGCACCGGCTGGTACGCCGCCGATGCCGCGCGCGTGCAGCCGGGCGCCACGGTCGCCGTCGTCGGCGACGGCGCGGTCGGGCTCATGGGCGTGCTGGCGGCGAAGCAGCTGGGGGCGGAGCGGATCATCGCGATGAGCCGCCACAAGACCCGCCAGGACCTCGCGCTCGAGTTCGGCGCCACCGACATCGTGTCCGAGCGCGGCGACGCCGGGGTGGCGCGGATCAAGGCCCTGACCAGGGGCGTCGGGGCCGACTCGGTGCTCGAGTGCGTCGGCACGAAGGAGTCGATGGCGCAGGCGCTGCACTGTGCCCGGCCGGGGGCGATGATCGGCTTCGTCGGCGTGCCGCACGGCGTCGAGCTCAGTGGCCAGGAGCTCTTCTACGCCCAGGTCGGCATGCTCGGCGGCCCCGCGCCGGTCCGCCGCTTCCTGCCGCACCTGATCGATCTCGTGCTCGCGCGCACGATCGACCCGGGCAAGGTCTTCGACCTCGAGCTGCCGCTCGCGGCCGTCGCCGAGGGGTATCGGGCGATGGACGAGCGCCGGGCGATCAAGGTGATGCTCCGGGTCTGAAGCGGCGGGTGGTCGTTTGATTTCGGCTTTCGCGCCGAGCGCCGCGCATCGTCGTTGCATACGTATCCAAAGCGTGCTTTCCTCGCCGAAGGCAATCCCGCAGGGGCGAATCATGGCGCGGCTGGAAGAGGCTCGATCCGAAGACGGGTCGAATGACGGGACGAAGAAGGGCAGCGAGGTGGCGAAGGGCAGCGTGCTTCAGGTCGAGAGGCGCGATTTCGTCGACCTGGTGCCGGAGAACCGGCCGCGCGTGCAGCCGATGCGCGGCTTCGATCCGATCTACACCGACATTGTCGACTACATCGTGCGCTGCACGCACCTGATCTGGGACGAGCGCGACGTGGGGCTGATCTACACCCACTACACCCACAACCCGTACGTCTACCTGACGACGCGGACGCTCTACACCCGCGAGGAGGTGGTCCACGACACCATCCAGCGGCTGGTGTCGCTGCCCGAGCGCCGCGGGATGGCGACGCAGGTGATCTGGTCCGGCAACGAGGACGACGGGTTCTATACCTCGCACCTCGTCACCGGCACCGGCCGGCACACCCAACTCGGGCACTACGGGCCGCCGACCGGGCGGACCTTCACCTCGCGCACCATCGCAGACTGCATGGTCTTCGAGAACAAGATCTACCGCGAGTGGATCGTCGCCGACCAGATGGCCACCCTGCGTCAGCTCGGGCTCGATCCGCACCCCTTCGCGGAGGCGCTCGCACGCGGCCACTTCGAGAAGGGGATGCTGGCGCTCGACATCGGCGAGAACCGCCGGCTGATCGGGCAGTATCCGCCAGAGGCGGAACCGGACCTCGAGATCGCCTCCAACGACATCGAGCGCGAGACGCTGCGCTGGCTGCACGAGGTCTTCAACCGGCGCATGTTCGGCAGGATCAAGGACGTCTACGCGCCGACGGCGATGTTCCACGGTCCGCTGATGGTCGAGCTCTACGGCATCGCCGCGGTGATGCAGCAGACGATCGGGCTCGTCGGCTCGCTGCCGGATGCGGCTTTCCTGCCGCAGCACATCTGCTCGGTGCCGTGCGAGGAAGGCGGGACCAAGGTCGCGGTGCGCTGGATCCTCGAGGGGCACCACCTCGGCTACGGCATCCTGCAGTCGCTCGGCGCGCCCACCGGCAAGCGGGTGCAGGTGATGGGGATCAGCCACTTCCACTACAAGAACGGCCGGATCGTCGACGAGTGGCGGGTCTATGACGAGCTGTCGCTGCTGATGCAGGTCAAGCTCGCGCAGATGGCCGACCGGGAAGGCGCCGGGGAGATCTGAGCGCGAGAGGCCGCCTTTTGGCGGCAACGCGTGCGCGCGGGTGCGCGCAGAGTCTCTATGCTTGGCGCGGGCCCGTTGGCCCGCGCCGGCGGGGCGCTCGCCGCCCCCGCACCCCCGGCACTGCTCTCCAGGTTTCTTGCGTTTTCAGCCAGGAATGGGGCGCCGTCGGGCCTACTGACGCAGCGCGCGCAGGCGCGCGAGGACGTCGACGCCGAGCTGCATCAGGAGGTCGAGGATGTCGAGTGGGACCCAGTTCTCGCGGATCAAGCCCTCGTCGTGCAGGTAGAAGTCCATCACGCGCATGCCGACGGCGCGCCCCGTCGGGCCGAGACCGAGGAAGCCGCCGCCGGCGTGGGTGGCGGTGACGCTCGGCCAGCCGCCTGTGACCGAGATCGGGCCGTCGCCGATGCGGATGTAGTGCTGCCCGCCGGCGCGGTTGGGGAACGCGGTGCGGAACGGCAGCTGGTGATGGTCGACGAAGCCGGCGAGGCCGCGCGTGGTGCCGATGCCCGCGGGCCCGTACCACATCATCCGCGGGTGCCAGTGCTCGCGCTGCGGCATCCGGATGAGCGCGTCGCGGTCGGCCGCCGCGTCGTCGCGGAAGGCGCCGAGCGTCCCCTGCATCGCCAGGGTCTGCGCGAGGCTTGCCGCCGATTGCGCCCGGTCGGTCGGGCCGAGGAGGAGGCCGCCGCCGGTGATCGGGCCGGGCCACATGCCCTCGGCACCGAGGCTCGGGGCGAGAGGCCAGAAGCCCGCCTGACGGATCAGGTCAAGGATGTCCCAGAGGCAGCTCGACTGCACGATGCGGCCGTCGCGTACCTCGTGGACCTCGCCGTAGCGCAGCCAGACCGGGCGGCCGGTGGCGGGGATGCCGAGCCAGTCGCGCCGGAACGTGCCGCAATAATGGCCGAGCGTCGCCACATGATCGCGGCCGTCGTAGGCGCCGGCGGCGACGATCAGGTCGCGTCGCTCCAGGTCGGGGCAGGCGGTGAGGAGCGGCTCCCACACGTCGGCGGCGATCGCCTCAACACCCTGCATCGCGTTCAAGGGGTGCGCCCCGCGCCAGGTCGCGTCGGGGGCATAGAGCCTGCCCAGCGCCGCGGCCGCGCCGCCGGAACCCGCCTCGGCGAGCCGCGCCAGCCCGGCGCGAAGCCGCCGCTTGTTCTCCACATGGTCCGTCGCCAAGGGCGTGCCCTCCCGCAATGCCGTTGCGCTACCATTTTTGCAGGCGAATGCAAAGCCCCGTTGCAATCGTATTCAAAGGATGTTAATTCCGGTGCATCGCAGGAGTCGGGGCCAGCGAATCCCCGATAACGGACCACCCAGAAACGGCGCGGGCCGGGTTTGGACCGAAAGGCTTCGCGGCAGCCCGCAACAGCAGGAGGATACCGATGAAGGCACTTCTCACGGCTTCGGCGGGGGCGCTGGCGCTGCTCGCGGGCTCGATGGCCTGGGCCGATTGCGGCATCGAGAAAGGCTCGGTGCGCATTCTTTCCAACGACTTTGCCTCGCTGCACGTGATCGCCGACGAGGCCGCGACCTGCGCCAGCCCGACGGTGACGGTGACCAAGAACCAGACGACCGAGCACAAGACGATCCAGGTGCCGGCGCTGAGCAGCAAGCCCGCGACCTACACCGTCGCCGTCATCGCCAACAACTCGATCGTGCCGCTGCTGAACGACGGCCTGATCCGCCCGCTTGACGACTATGTCGCCAAGTGGGGCCAGGACCTGCAGCCGAGCCAGCTGGTCAAGATCGACGGCAAGGTCATGGCGATCGCCTTCCAGGTCAACGCGCAGACCCTGCTCTACCGCAAGGACATGCTCGAGCAGGCGGGCATCCAGCCGCCGAAGACCTACGAGGAGATCCTTGCGGCGGCGAAGGTGCTGCGCGACAAGGGCATCACCACGACGCCGCTCCTCGGCAACTACAAGCCCGGCTGGGATCTCGCGACCCAGTTCGTCGACCTCTATCTCGGCCTCGGCGGCGAGTTCTTCGAGCCGGGCACGGCAAAGCTCTCGATCGACAACGACAAGGGGCTCGCTGCGCTCAAGACGATGAAGGCAGCGAGCGAGTTCATGAGCCCGGACTTCGTCACCTACGACAGCAACGCCGCCAAGCCGGTCTGGGAGGCAGGCAAGACCGCGATCAAGGTCGACGCCTGGGGCTCGCGGGTCTCCGCGCTCGTCGATGCCGCCGACGCCGAGCCCGGCGTCGCCGAGAACTCGGTGATCGCGGCAGCGCCGACCATCGGCGGCGGCACCATCCCGGCCGCGGCGATCTGGTGGGACGGCTTCACCATCGCCAAGAACATCTCCGACGAGGACGCCGAGGCCTCGTTCCGCGCGATGGTCCACGGCATCCGCCCCGAGGTCGCCCAGAAGAACGCCAAGGTCACCGCATGGCTGATCAAGGGCTACGAGCCGACGCCAATGGCGGCCGGCGTCTTCGCGACGCTGAAGGCTGGCGCCAAGCCCTATCCGATGGTGCCCTACATGGGGTTGCTGCATACCGCGCTCGGCAACGAGCTCGGCGAGTTCATCCAGGGCCGCGAGGATGCGGCCAAGGCCCTCGCCGACGTGACGCAGGCCTACGACACCGCGGCGCGGGAAGGCGGGTTCCTCAACTGACCCGTCTTTGGGGGGCGCGGGCCTCCCCTCCCCCGCCCGCGCCCTCCTCCGCCTTCACCGGAACACCTGCGACCGGAACCCCCGATGCCGCATCGAACCTTCCTTGCCTTCATCGCGCCGTCGCTCCTCGTGATGCTGCTGTTCATCGCGCTGCCGATCGTGTCGATCGCCTACCAGTCGCTCTTCGTCGAGCACGAGCAGGTCGTCACCACGGTGGAGAACTGCGGGCCGTTCGGCTGCCAGACCGAGACGCGCGTCGATGCCGAGGCGATGCAGAAGCTGCGCGAAGAGCAGCCGATGGGCCGCTTCAACTGGCTCGGGACCTACGCCAATCCCTCGCATCTCGCCTTCGCCGAGGTCGCCAGGATCTGGCGCGAGAGCGACGGCGTCTGGTCCGCGCTCGGCGGGATGCTCAACCTGCCGCTCTACAAGGCGCTGTTCTTCACGCTCGCCTATACCGCAGTGGTGACGCCGCTCGTCATCGCGCTCGGCTTCGTCATCGCGGTCACGGTCAATGCGGTCCCAAAGCTCCTGAAGGGGCCGGTGATCTTCTTCTCGCTCCTGCCGATGATCGTGACGCCGCTGATCGGCTCGCTCGTGCTCTTCTGGATGATCGACTCGCGCGGCGTGATCGGCGCGGCGCTGCAGGCGATCTTCGAGGACCCCGCGCTCTCGCTCAAGGCCTCGCCGACGCTGACCTGGCTGACGCTCTTCGTCTACGGGGTCTGGCACCATGCGCCGTTCAGCTTCATCGTCTTCTACGCCGGGCTGCAGACCGTGCCCGAGGACACGCTCGAGTCGGCGATCGTCGACGGCGCCAGCCGCTGGCAGCGCATTCGCTACGTGGTGGTCCCCTATCTTGCGCCGCTCGTCACCTTCGTGGCGCTGATCCAGCTCATGGACAACTTCCGGGTGTTCGAGCCGATCGTGGGCTTCAGCGCCCAGGCGAGCGCCACCTCGCTGTCGTGGCTCGTCTACAACGACCTCCGCTCCGGCGACACGCCGCTCTTCGGGTCGGCTGCCGCCACCTCGATGCTGACGATCATCGGCATCGTGATCCTGCTCACGCCGGTGCTGGTCCGCACCTGGCGCGACTTCAGCCGCAAGATCGCGAGGTAAGCCATGGCCAGCCGCGCCACCCGACGCTCCCTGCCGCTCGCCGCGCTGTCGACCGGCTTCGTCCTCCTCTGGCTCTTCGTCGCCGCATTCCCGTTCGTCTGGACCGCCTGGGGCTCGTTCAAGGTCGAGGGCGACTTCTTCTCGCGCACCGACTGGATGAACGCGATCACCGGGCCGCTGACGCTGGCCCAGACCGGCAGCCGCTTCACCGGAGCCGGCTACTGGGGCGCCTGGATCGACCAGGCGTTCTGGCGCGCGGCGCTCAACAGCTCGATCGTGGTGTTCTTCGTGGTCGTCATCTCGCTGACCATCGGCACGCTCGGCGGCTATGCGCTGGCGCGGTCGGGCTATCGCTACACCTTCTGGATCCTGATCGCGGCGCTGGTCTTCCGGGCGATGCCGCACGTGAGCCTCGTCTCCGGCTACCTGCCGTGGTTCTTCCAGCTCAACGTCTGGGGCATCCTGCCGACGACGATCATCGTGCTCGTCGCGATCAACCAGCCGTTCACGCTCTGGATGCTGCGCTCGTTCTTCCTCGGCATCCCGAAGGATCTCGACGAGAGCGCGCTGGTCGACGGCTGCTCGCGGTTCCAGGCGTTCCGCATGGTGGTGATCCCGGTGATGTGGCCGGGCGTGATCACCACCGGGCTCTTCTCGTTCCTGCTCGCCTACAACGATTTCGCGGTGACGTCGCTGCTGCTCAGCCAGGACAATCAGACGATGATCCCCAAGATCGCGAGCTTCCTCGGGTCGACCCAGGCCGAGGGCAAGGTGATGTATGCCGTCGCGGCGGTGGTATCGGCGATCCTGCCGCTCTTCCTCCTCGTGCTCTTCTTCCAGAAACAGATCGTCAGCGGCCTGACCGCCGGCGCCGTCAAGGGTTGATCTCATGTCCGAGCTTCGACTGAAGAACGTCTGCAAGCGCTGGGGCGCCTACGTCGGCGTCGACAACTTCGACCTGACCGTCGCCGACCAGGAATTCCTCGTCCTCCTCGGCCCCTCGGGCTGCGGCAAGACCACGACGATGCGGATGATCGCCGGGCTCGAGGACGTGACCGAGGGCGAGATCTGGTTCGGCGACCGCAAGGTCAACGACCTCGAGCCCAAGGACCGCGACATCTCGATGGTGTTCCAGTCCTACGGCCTCTACCCGAACATGACCGTCTACGAGAACATCCGCTTCCCGCTGCGCGTCCGCGGCGTGCCGGCCTCCGAGCACCGCGATCGGGTGCTGAAGGCCGCGAAGATGGTCGAGCTCATGGAGTTCCTCGACCGCCGCCCCGCCGCCCTTTCCGGCGGCCAGCGCCAGCGCGTCGCCCTCGGCCGCGCCATCGTGCGCCAGCCGAACGTCTTTCTGATGGACGAGCCCTTGTCGAACCTCGACGCCAAGCTCCGCGTCTCGACGCGGGCGCAGATCAAGCACCTGCAGAACGACCTCAAGGTGACGACGATCTACGTCACCCACGACCAGATCGAGGCGATGACGCTGGCCGACCGGGTGGTGGTGATGTCGAAGGGCGTGATCCAGCAGGTCGGCACGCCGACCGAGATCTACGACCATCCGGCGAACACCTTCGTCGCCAGCTTCATCGGCTCGCCGGCGATGAACCTCGTCGACGGCACGATCGCGAACGGCGTCTTCGAGGCGCCGGGGATGCGTGTGCCCGGGCTGCCCTCGCAGGTCTCGGGGCCGATCACCCTCGGCTTTCGCGCCGAGGATGCGGCCATCGTGCCGGAAGCCGGCGAGATCGCCGCGCCGATCTACTCGATCGAGCTGCTCGGTGAGGCCTCGATGATCGCCTACCGCATAGGCGAGGCGCTCGTCGCGGTGAAGGCCGCCAAGGAGTACCGCGCCGAGATCGGCGCCACTGTCCACGCCCGCGTTCCGGCCGCGATCTGCCACCTGTTCGACACGGCGGCCGGCAAGCTCATCTGGGCCGGAAACGCCCGCACCAACGCCTGACAGGGAAGACTGCCATGAAGCTCGCCTCCTGCCTTGCCGTGACCGCCGCCTCGCTCGCGTTCGCTTCCGCCGCCTTCGCGGACTGCGGCATCGAGAAGGGCTCGGTGCGCATCCTCTCGAACGACTTCCCCGCGCTCGGCGTCGTCAACGCCGCCGCGGAGACCTGCGCCAGCCCGACCGTCACCGTCACCGTCAACCAGACCCAGGACCACCAGAGCCTGCAGGTTCCGGCGCTGACCGCGAACCCCGCGACCTACACCGTCGCCGTGGTGGCGAACGACTCGATCGTGCCGCTGCTCAACGCCGGGCTGATCCGCCCGCTCGACGACCTCGTCGCTCAGTACGGCCAGGATCTGCAGCCGAGCGAGCTCGTCAAGATCGACGGCAAGGTCATGGCGATCGCCTTCCAGATCAATGCCCAGCATCTCTGGCTTCGCCCCGACATCCTCGAGCAGGCGGGCATCACCACCCAGCCCAGAACCTACGAGGACGTGCTCGCCGCCGCCGAGGCGATCCGGTCCAAGGGCATCCTGAAGAACCCGCTGGCCGCCAGCGACAAGCCGGGCTGGAACCTCGCAGCCGAGTTCGTCAACATGTACATGGGCTATGGCGGCGAGCTCTTCGAGCCCGGCACCGCCAAGGTCGCGATCGAGAACGACAAGGGCGTGAAGGCGCTCGAGACCATGAAGGCGCTGACCGCCTACATGGACCCCGACTTCATCACCTACGACACCAACGCCATGCAGGCGCTGTGGCAGTCGGGCGAGGTCGCGATCGAGAACGCCTGGGGCTCCCGCGCCACCGGCGTCCTCGACCCGAACGGCAAGGCCCCGGAGATCGGCGCCAAGACCACCTTCGCGGCCGCGCCCACCGTCGGCAGCGGCACGGTGCCCGCCTCAACGCTCTGGTGGGACGGCTTCACCATCGCCAAGAACATCTCCGACGAGGACGCCGCCGCCTCGTTCCGTGCCATGGTCCACGCGATCGGGCCGGAGACCGCCAAGGCGAACCCGACCGTCGCCGCCTGGCTCATCCCCGGCTACGAGCCGACGCCGGCCGCCAAGGGCGTCATCGAGACGCTGAAGGCCGGCGCCAAGCCCTACCCGATGGTCCCGACCATGGGGATCCTGCACACCGCCCTCGGCGACAACCTGATCGGCTACCTGCAGGGGAGCGAGACCGCCGAGCAGGCGCTCGCCGACGCCACCCAGGCCTATCAGACCGCAGCCAAGGAAGCCGGCTTCCTGAACTGAAGCCGCCGCCCCGTCACTCGAAGGAGACTCCCCCGTGAAAGGTTCCCGCCCCGAGCAGGCCGTGCTCAGCCGCGACACCGACCTCTCGAAGACCGACGCCACCCGCGCCGTGATCGAGGGCATGGTCGACGGCCTCAACGACCACCGCATCGACGACATCGGCCAGTTCTTCGCGCAAGGCTTCCGCTGGCTCGGCAACTACGGCTGCGGCACCAAGACCGGCCTGAAGGAGTTCCAGGACAACTGGCAGCGCCCGTTCCAGGCCGCCTTCTCCGACAAGACCTGCATCGACGAGGCCCGCCTCTACATGGGCGAGTGGGCCGCCGCCTTCGGCCGTCAGGAGGCCACGCACTCGGGCGCGTTCCTCGGCGTCGCCCCGACCGGCAAGCGAGTCGAGATCCGCTACATGGACTTCTGGAAGGTCGTGGACGGCAAGATCGTCGACAACTGGGTCATGGTCGACTTCCCCCACGTCCTCGCCCAGCTCGGCGTCGACGTGTTCAAGGGCGAGGGCTGGGAGGCCTTCGACCGCGGCGAGCGCACCCCGCCGCGCCCCG
>JBDHSS010000022.1:0-19594 GCA_039808205.1 Paracoccaceae bacterium
GATCGCGCGGCTCTCGCGCCATCCGCGGGGTGCCGGCGCCGCGCTGGAGGCGCTCGATGCGGCGGGCCTCGCCGCGCTTCTCGACTATGCCGCGCGCGCCGCGGCGATCACCTGCTCCCGCCGCGGCGCCGACCTGCCGCGGGCAGCCGAGCTGACCGACTGAAGGAAAGCGCATGGTTTCCACCGTCATCCCCGTCCAGCCGTTCGATCTGGTGATCTTCGGCGCCACGGGCGACCTTTCGCACCGCAAGATCCTGCCGAGCCTCTACCGCCGGATGCTTGCCAAGCAGATGCCGGCGAAGTCGCGGATCATCGGCGCCGCCCGCTCGAAGATGAACAAGGCCGAGTTCCGCAAGACCGTCCGGGAGGCGCTGGAAAAGTTCGTCGACCCCAAGCAAATGAAGCCCGAGACCGTCGACGAGTTCCTGAACTGCATCGACTACATCGCGATCGACGCGACGGGCGAGGCCGGCTGGGCGGCGCTCGGCAAGCGGCTCGACGAGCGGCCCGACAACATCCGCGCCTTCTATCTCTCGGTCGCGCCCACGCTCTTTGCGCCGATCGCCGACCGCCTCGCGCAAGCCAGGATCGCGACGCCCGACAGCCGCATCGTGGTCGAGAAGCCGCTCGGCCACGACCTCGCCTCGGCCAAGGCGCTCAACGCCGATCTGCGCAAGAACTTCGACGAGCGCCAGATCTACCGGATCGACCACTACCTCGGGAAGGAGACGGTGCAGAACCTGATGGCGATCCGCTTCGCCAACGCGCTGTTCGAGCCGCTGTGGAACTCGCACTTCGTCGAGCAGGTACAGATCACCGTCGCCGAGTCGATCGGCGTCGCCGGGCGGGGCGCCTACTACGACCAGTCGGGAGCCATGCGCGACATGGTGCAGAACCACATGATGCAGCTCCTGTGCCTGACCGCGATGGAGCCGCCGTCGAAGTTCGATCCCGACGCGGTGCGCGACGAGAAGCTCAAGGTGATCCGCGCGCTCGACCCCTTGAAGATCTCCGACACCGTGCGCGGCCAGTACCGCGCTGGCGGCGGCGGCGGCAGCTATCTCGAGGACGTCGGCAACCCGAACAGCCGCACCGAAAGCTTCGTGGCGCTGCGCCTGCACATCGCCAACTGGCGGTGGTCGGGGACGCCGTTCTATCTCAGGACCGGCAAGAAGCTCTCGGCGCGGGTCAGCGAGATCTGCGTCGTCTTCAAGCATCCGCCGCACACCATCTTCCCGCAGGTCGACGCGCTGCGCGGCAACGCGCTCATCATCCGGCTGCAGCCGAACGAGGGGATCACCTTGCGCGTGGCGATCAAGGATCCGGGCCCCGGGGGGATGCGGCTGGTCGAGGTGCCGCTCGACATGACCTTCGCCGGCACCCTCGGCCCCGACGGCGATCTGCCCGAGGCCTACGAGCGGCTCATCATGGACGTGATCCGCGGCAACCAGACGCTCTTCATGCGCGGCGACGAGGTCGAGGCCGCCTGGGCCTGGGCCGACCCGATCCTGAACGCCTGGGATGATTCGGGCTCGCGGCCGATGCCCTACGACCCGGGCAGCGCCGGGCCGATCGACGTCTACAAGCTGACCGGCACCGACGGCCACCTCTGGCGCGAGATCGCCGCATGAAGGCGCTCTGCAACGTCTCGGCGCAGTGTCCAGCGGGTGCCTCGCCGTCGCGTCGGTGCCGCCGCCGACGGATTTGGCGCATGACAAATCCGTCCGCATCCGCCCTGCGGGGGGCGGATGCGTCACGACGCATCCGCCACGGCCGACGCGGACGGATTACTCCTGTCGGCGACGCACGGCACCCCTTCGCCTCCGCGCTCACGCGCTCCAGCGAACGGCCCGGCGAACGCATGCGTTCGCCTATCGGGCCGGGACTCGCGGGGCCTGGCCCGCTTCGGTCGCTGGCGCCTGGAACCCGCACGCACGAGGAAGCCGCATGATCGAGGTCGCTCGCCAGCTCTATCCCGATCGCGACACGCTGGCGCGCGACCTGGCCGGGCTCGTCGCCGACCAGCTGCGCGCGGCGCATGCGACCAAGGACGTGGCGACGCTGGCGGTGCCGGGCGGCACGACGCCGGGGCCGTTCCTCGCCGCGCTCTCCGAGCTCGACCTGCCGTGGCAGGACGTGCGGGTGCTGCCGACCGACGAGCGGCGGGTGTCCGAGCTCAGCTCGCGGTCGAACGCGAGGCTGATCCGCGAGACGCTGCTCCAGAACCGCGCCGCCGCGGCGCACCTCGTTCCGCTGCACGAGCCGCTCCTCGGCTCGCTCGCGGATCGGGTCGAGGCGGTGCTGCCGCTCGACGTGCTGGTGCTCGGGATGGGGGCGGACATGCACACCGCCTCGCTGTTTCCGGGCGCCCCCGAGCTCGCCGCGGCGCTCGCCCCCGACGCGCCGGTGGTGCTGGAGACCCACCCGCCGAGCCAGCCCGAGGCGCGATTGACCCTCACCGCCCGCGTGCTACGTGCGGCGGAGGTGATCCACATCCTGATTACCGGTCCCGACAAGCTGGCGGCGCTCGAGACGGCGCTCGCCGACGGCCCGGCCGAGGCGGCGCCGGTGCGCGCGATCCTCACCGCGCCCTGCCCGGTGACCGTTCACTACGCCGAATAGAGGGAGGGGAGCCATGCCGCTCAACGCCACCGTCGCCGAGGTCACCCAGCGGATCGTGGAGCGGTCGAAGCCGCTGCGTCGGCCCTACCTCGAGCGCATGGCGCGGGCCCGCGCCGAAGGCACGTCGCGCGCGCACCTCTCCTGCGGCAACCAGGCGCACGCCTACGCGGCGATGCCGTCGGACGACAAGGCGCGCCTCGCCGCCGGCAGCGCCGGCAACCTCGGCATCGTCACCGCCTACAACGACATGCTTTCGGCGCATCAGCCCTACGAGGTCTATCCCGCGCTGATCCGCCGCGCCGCGCACGAGATGGGCGGCACCGCGCAGGTGGCCGGCGGCGTGCCGGCCATGTGCGACGGCGTGACCCAGGGCCAGCCGGGCATGGAGCTGTCGCTCTTCTCCCGTGACGTGATCGCGATGGCGACAGGCATCGCGCTCTCGCACAACGTCTTCGACGCCGCGGTCTTTCTCGGGGTCTGCGACAAGATCGTGCCCGGCCTCGTCATCGCCGCGGCGACCTTCGGCCATGTGCCGACGGTGTTCCTGCCCGCCGGCCCGATGACCTCCGGCATCCCGAACGACGAGAAGGCCAAGGTGCGCCAGCAGTTCGCCGCCGGCGAGGTCGGGCGCGACAAGCTGATGGAAGCCGAGATGGCCTCCTATCACGGGCCGGGGACCTGCACCTTCTACGGCACCGCCAACACCAACCAGATGTTGATGGAGTTCATGGGCCTGCACCTGCCGGGCGCGTCCTTCGTCAACCCGAACACGCCTTTGCGCGAGGCGCTGACCGTCGAGGGCGCGAAGCGTGCGCTGGCGATCTCCGCGCTCGGCAACGAGTACACGCCGGTCTGCGACGTCCTCGACGAGCGCGCGTTCGTGAACGGCATCGTCGGGCTCAACGCCACCGGCGGCTCGACCAACCTCCTCATCCACCTGATCGCCATGGCGCGGGCCGCGGGCATCGTCCTCGACTGGGAGGATTTTGCCGAGCTCTCGGACGCGACGCCCCTGATGGCGCGGGTCTATCCGAACGGCCTCGCCGACGTGAATCACTTCCACGCCGCCGGCGGCCTCGGCTTCATGATCGGCGAGCTTCTCGACGCCGGGCTCCTGCACGCGGACGTGCGCACCGTCGCCGGCGACGGGCTCGCGCGCTACACCCAGGAGCCGAAGCTCGTGGACGGCGCGCTGGTCTGGGCCGAGGGCGCGGGCGCCTCGCTCAACGACCGGATCCTGCGCCCCGCCACCGACCCGTTCCAGCCGACCGGCGGCATGAAGCGGCTCAAGGGCAATCTCGGCACCGGGGTGATGAAGGTCTCCGCCGTGGCGCCGGAGCGTCACGTCATCGAGGCGCCCGCCCGGGTCTTTGCCGACCAGGAGGCGGTGAAGCGCGCGTTCAAGGCCGGCGAGCTCACCACCGACACCGTGGTCGTCGTCCGCTTCCAGGGGCCGAAGGCCAACGGCATGCCCGAGCTGCACAGCCTGACGCCGATCCTCGCCGTGCTGCAGGACAAGGGCCTCAAGGTGGCGCTCGTCACCGACGGTCGCATGTCGGGCGCCTCCGGCAAGGTGCCCTCGGCGATCCACGTGAGCCCCGAGGCGCTCGACGGCGGCCCGCTGGCGCGGCTGCACGACGGCGACCTCGTGCGCGTCGATGCTGTCGCCGGCACGCTCGACGTGCTGACGCCCGGCGTCCTCAGCCGGCCGAACGTGCGCCCCGACCTCGTCGCCAACGGCTACGGCACCGGGCGCGAGCTCTTCGCGGTGTTCCGCGACCACGTCGGCCCGGCCGAGGCCGGCGCCACCGCGTTCTTCGCCTGATCCGACCGCCCAACGCCCGACCGAAAGGATCCCCGCATGACCCCTCAGGACGCCTCGGCCTATGCCCGGGAGATCTGCGGCCTCGCGCCCGTCATCCCGGTGATCGTCGTCAAGGAGGTGGCGCACGCCGCGCCGCTCGCCCGGGCGCTGGTCGCCGGCGGCCTGCCGGTCCTCGAGGTGACGCTGCGCACCCCGGCCGCGCTCGCGGCGATCCGCGCCATGGCCGATGTCGAGGACGGCGTCGTCGGCGCCGGCACGCTGCTGACGCCGCAGGACGTGAAGGCGGCCAGGGCCGTGGGCGCGCAGTTCGGCGTGTCGCCGGGCCTGACCGACGCGCTCCTCAAGGCCTGCGAGGACGAGGAGCTGCCGCTCCTCGCCGGCACCGCCACCGTCTCCGAGGCGATGCGGCTTCTGGAGCGCGGCTACAGCGTCGCCAAGTTCTTCCCCGCCGAGGCGAACGGCGGCGCGCCCGCGCTCAAGTCCTACGCCGGGCCGCTGCCCCTGATGCACTACTGCCCGACCGGCGGGATCACCGCGAAATCCGCGCCGAGCTACCTCGCGCTCCCGAACGTGCTCTGCGTCGGTGGCTCCTGGGTCTGCGAGGCGAGCCTGCTCGCGAACGGCCGCTGGGACGAGGTCGAGCGCCTCGCGCGCGAAGCCAGCCAGCTCAAGGGGTAACGACGATGACCATCTGGCAACGGCTCGACGCGGCCGGCAAGGCGGCGGCGACGACCCGCATCGAGGCGCTTTTCGAGGCGAACCCCGACCGCTTCGCCGAGTTCTCGGTGACGCTCGACGACATGACGCTCGACTTCTCCAAGACCGCGCTCGACGCGGACGCGCTGGCGCTCCTTGTCGCGCTCGCCGAGGAGAAGGGCGTGGCCGAGCGGCGGGACGTCATGTTCACCGGCGGCAAGATCAACGTGACCGAGGGCCGCGCCGTCCTGCACACGGCGCTGCGCAACCGCTCCGGCAAGCCGATCCTCGTCGACGGGCGCGACGTGATGCCGGAGATCGACGGCGTCCTCGACCGCATGGCGGCCTTCGCCCACGGCGTGCGCTCCGGCGCGGTCACTGCTGTCGACGGCGGCCGCTTCACCGACGTGGTCAACATCGGCATCGGTGGCTCGGACCTCGGGCCAGCGATGGCGACGCTGGCGCTCGCGCCCTACCACGACGGGCCGCGACTGCACTACGTCGCCAACGTCGATGGCGCCGACATCCACGACAAGCTTCTGAACCTCGACCCGAACCGCACCCTCGTCATCGTCGCCTCGAAGACCTTCACCACCATCGAGACGATGACCAACGCCCGGACCGCGAGGGCGTGGATGGCGGCGACCCTCGGCGAGTTCGCCGGCCGACACTTCGCCGCGGTCTCGACCGCGCTCGACAAGACCGCGGCCTTCGGCATCGAGCCCTCTCGCGTCTTTGGCTTCTGGGACTGGGTCGGCGGCCGCTACTCGGTCTGGGGCGCCATCGGCCTGCCGGTGATGATCGCCATCGGCCCCGAGGACTTCGCCGAGTTCCTGACCGGCGCCCACGACATGGACCGGCACTTCCAGACCGCGCCGCTCGCCCGCAACATGCCGGTGCTGCTCGGCCTCGTCGGCATCTGGCACCGCAACGCCATGGGGTGCCAGACGCGCGCGATCCTGCCCTACGACCAGCGGCTCGCGCGCCTGCCCGCCTATCTGCAGCAGCTCGACATGGAATCGAACGGCAAGAGCGTCACTCTCGACGGCTCGCCGGTGACGACGGCGACCGGCCCGGTCGTCTGGGGCGAGCCCGGCACCAACGGCCAGCACGCGTTCTACCAGCTGATCCACCAGGGCACGAACATCGTGCCCTGCGAGTTCATGGTCGCCGCCGTCGGCCACGAGCCGGCGCTCGAGCACCACCATCTGCTGCTCATCGCCAACTGCCTCGCCCAGTCCGAGGCGCTGATGCGCGGCCGCACGCTGGCCGAGGCCGAGCGGACGGTGAAGGACAACGCGCTCGCGCCGCACAAGGTCTTTCCCGGCAACCGGCCGTCGACGACCCTCGTCTACACCGAGCTGACGCCGCGCACCCTCGGCCGGATCATTGCGCTCTACGAGCACCGCGTCTTCGTGGAAGGGGTGATCTGGGGCATCAACTCGTTCGACCAGTGGGGCGTCGAGCTCGGCAAGGAGCTGGCGACAGCGCTCCTGCCGCTGGTGGAATCAGGCACGGGCTTCGCCGGCAAGGACGGCTCGACGGCGGGGCTGCTGCAGACCATCGCCGGGTTGCGCGGCTGATGCTCGACGGCAGCGGCGAGGCGCTCCGCCTCCTCCACGCGGACGCGCACCTCCTCGTCTGGGACAAGCCCTCGGGCCTCCTGACGGTGACGGCGAAGCCGCCGGGGCCGCAGGACTGCCTCGAGGCGCGGGCGCGCGCCGCCTTTCCCGAGGCGCTGCTCGTCCACCGGCTCGACCGCGACACCTCGGGCGTCATCGTCATGGCGCGAACCCGGCTCGCCCAGCGCCACCTCGGCTGGCAGTTCGAGCGGCGGCAGGTCGGCAAGGTCTATGTCGCGCGCGTTGCCGGCCGCATGGCGGACGATGCCGGCACGATTGATCTGCCCCTGCGCTGCGACTGGCCGAACCGGCCGCGGCAGATGGTCGATCCCGCCGGCAAGCCGGCCGAGACCGCCTGGCGCGTGCTTGCGCGCGAGGCGCAGGCGACGCGGGTCGAGCTCCGGCCGCGCACCGGCCGCTCGCACCAGCTGCGCGTCCACCTCGCCGCCCTCGGCCACCCGATCCTCGGCGATCCGCTCTACGGCGATCCCGCCGCCGCGCCGCGGCTGCAGCTCCACGCCGCCCACCTCGGCTTCCGCCACCCGGACGGCGGCGCCGCCGTGCGCTTCGAGGCGGCGGTGCCGTTCTGAGGGCTCGCGGCGACCGTGGCCGAGTCTCCCGCCCGAAAGAGGTGCCGACCCCGGGATCTCAGTGCTTGCGGAACTTGTCGAGGCTCACGACGGCGCTCGTGTCCTTCTCGCCCGGGCCCTTTTCCTCGACCGGCGGGCGCGGCTCGGCCGGCGTCTCGCCGGTTGCCTCGCCCTCCTCGTGGGCGTCGAACTTCAGCCCGAACTCGACGCTCGGGTCGACGAAGGTCTTGATCGCCTCGAACGGGATCACGATCGGCTCCGGCACGCCGCCGAAGTTCAGCGTCACGCTGAAGCGATCCTTCATGACCGCCAGATCCTGGAACCAGTTCTGCAGCACCACGGTCATGTCCTCGGGATAGCGCGCCTTCAGCGACGGCGCCATGTCCACGCCCGGGTGCCGCGTGTCGAAGGTGATGAAGAAGTGGTGCTGGCCCGGCAGCCCTTCGCGGGCGATCTGGGACAGCACGTCCGCCATGAGCCCGCGCATGGCCTTGTGCATGAGCTGGCCGTAATTGATGCCTTTTGCCATCCACCCGCATCCTTCAGGTCGGCGCAGACCTTAGCCGATTCGCCGGCCGAGGAAAGCCGTTTTGCGGCGCTCCCGCCGGGTCCGCTGCGGCCTAAGCCGACACCGCGCTGACCGCGAGGCCGACGATCACGGTATAGTAGAAGAACGACAGCACGCTGTGCGCGAGCACGGTCCGGCGCAGCGTGTCCGAGGTCACCTGCACGTCGGACACCTGCGCGGTCATGCCGATGACGAACGCGAAGTAGACGAAATCCCACGGGCCGGGATCCTCGGGCTCGTCGCCGGGAAAGTCGAGCCCGCCGGCGACGCCTCCCGCCTGCGGCGCATAGTAGAGGTTCGCGTAGTGGAAGGCGGCGAGCGTGTGGGTCGTCAGCCACCCGAGCGGGATGCCGGCGAAGGCCAGCGTCCGCACCCAGCCCGGCGCGTCCGGTTCCTTCAGGAGCAGGATGATCGCGGCGAGGCTCGCCACCACCGCGGCTCCGGCGATGACGAGGATCAGCGGCACGCCCTCGTCGGCCTGCGCCGCGGCGCGCCGCAGGTGGCTGGCGTCGGCCTTCGCGAGATAGCCGAGCGTCAGCGCCAGATAGACCAGGAAGAAGGCGTCGCCCGCGATCAGGAAGCGCGTCTCGAGCCCGTCGGCGGCGCCGGCGAGCGCGAAGGCCGCGACGCCGCAGCCGATCGCGGTGAGGACGCGGGCATGGCGACGCAGGTTCATCCGGAAAGCCTCGGGCAACGGTCTCGCGCCACTAGGGCAGGCCGGCGCGCCGCTTGGCAACCCCGAAGGAAGGCTCAGAGCCGCCAGTCGAGCCGCATCTCGAAGGCGGTCTCCTCGCCCGGCGCCAGCGGTCGCAGCCCCGGTTGCCCGGGCAGGTTATGCGCGTCGACCGGATGCGAGACCGGCTCGACGCAGACGAAATCCGCCTCAGTGCCGGGAGAATAGACGATCAGCGTCGTGAGATCCGGCGCATCGATCGCGACCGACACCTGCGCCGGCCCCTGCAGCAGTCGCGCGCGGCCAGGCCAGGCGGCGAAGCCTGCGTTGATCCAGCCATCCGGCAGCAGCCGGGGCTCGTCGAAGCGCAGATCCTCGGGCAATGCCGCCGGGTGCTGCCCGGCCGGCAGATGCCGGTCGTCCTCGGGCCACCATCCGGCGGCCGAGAACGCGATCCGGGTGGCGGCGTCGCGCGGAAACCACGGGTGGAAGCCGCCGCCGAACGGCAGCGTGGCGTCGGCGGTGTTGCGCAACGCCAGCCGCACCGCCAAGCCGCCGGCCTCGAGGCGGTAGTCGAGCCGCGCAGCATAGCGGAATGGCCCGAACGCCCCCTCATCGATCACGAGGCGGACGGCGGAGGTCGACCCGTCCGCGACGCGCCAGGCGCGCTGGAAGGCGTCGCCGTGAATCGGGTACGGCTCGCCCGCGAGATTGGGCGCCAGGGAGACCCGGCGCCCGTCGAGCGGTACGGCGCCCGAGATCCGGTTCGAGAAGGGCGCGAGGACGTTCATCGCGTAGGCGAACGGGTTGTCCGCTTGCCCCGCGCGAAGCGGCCGCAGGACCGGTCGCTCCGCGGCCCAGAGCCCGGCGAGGGCGGCACCCCGATCCGGCGCGACCTGCGCCCGTGCCGTCCCGGCCCGAAGCTCGATCATTCACCAGCCGCCGTCGATGGCGATGTTCTGGCCGGAGATCATCCGCGCCTCGTCGGACGCGAGGAAGACCGCGAGCGCCGCCACGTCCTCGGCCTGAAGCCGGGACTTCACGCACTGGCGCTCCAGCACCATGGCGTTGTAGGCCTCGAGCCGGTCGGCAAAGACCCGGTTCTCCGCCTCCGAGACCACGGCACCGGGCGCGATGGCGTTCACGGTGATGCCGTGGGGCCCGAGCTCGCGCGCGAGGCCCTTGGTCAGGCCGAGCATCGCCCCCTTCGAGGCGACATAGGGCACGTAGCCGTCCCACTGGCCGTTGAGCGTGATCGAGGTCAGGTTGATGATCCGCCCCCAGCCCCTCGCCTTCATGCCGGGCGCGCAGGCCCGCGTGAGCGCGAAGGCGGCGGAGGAGTTGATGCGGATCTGATCCTCGTACTCGACGAGCGAGAACGCCTCGTGCGGCTTGTTGACGATGAGGGCGGCGTTGTTGACGAGCACGTCCACCGGCTCGACGCTGGCGAACTCGCCGACCTCGGCCTCGGCGCCGGCGAGGTCGTTGAGGTCGAGCCCGATCCATCCCGCCTGCTCGGGAGGCGCACCGCCCGGGCGGTCGAGCACGGTCACCCGGTGCCCCTCCGCCGCGAAGCGCTGCGCCATCGCGCGCCCGATCGTGCCGAGGCCGCCGGTGATGAGGACGTGCCGCCCGATGCTCGCCATCGCTTTCTCCTCAGAGGACGTCATGGACTTCCTCGATCGACGTCTCGGCGATCCGCTTGTCGAGGACCACGCGCCCCTGCGCCATCGCCACCACCCGCTCGCAGCAGGCGAAGACGTGGTGCATGTTGTGGCTGATGAAGATCCCGGTCACCGCCTGCGCGCGGAGCGAGTTGACGAAGCCGATGACCTTCCTCGTCTCCTTGACCGACAGGTGATTGGTCGGCTCGTCGAGGATCAGCACCTTCGACTTGAAGTGCATCGCCCGCGCGATCGCCACCCCCTGCCGCTGGCCGCCGGACAATTCGCCGACGAGCGCGTCCGGCGAGCGCAGGTGCAGGTCGACGTTGGCGATGGCGGCGATGCTCTCGCTCCGCATCCGCGCCTCGTCGAGGACACCGAGCCCCAGGACCGAGGCCTTCAGCGGCTCGCGACCGATGAAGAGGTTCCGGGCGATCGACATCGTCGGAACCATCGAGTTGTACTGGTAGATGGTCTCGATTCCGAGGTCCATCGCGTCGCGCGGCCCCTTCATGCGCACCGGCTTGCCGTCGACCAGCACCGCGCCCTCGTCCGGCGCGTGCAGGCCGGAAACGATCGAGATCAGCGTCGACTTGCCGGCGCCGTTGTCGCCCACGAGGCCGACGGCCTCGTTGCGCTCGAAGTCGAGGCTGACGCCGCGCAGCGCGTGCACTCCGGAGTACCACTTGTGCAGGCCGCGCACCGAAAGCACCGGATCGCTGGCCGGGCGGAAATCTTCGCTCATGTCAGGTCTCGACCTTCATCGAACGGCCGCGCTTGCGCAGCCAGGCGTTTCCGACCACGGCGAGGATCGTCAGCGCGCCGATGGCGAACTTGAACCAGCTGCTGTTGACCTGGCTGAGCACCAGGCCGTTGTCGATCACCCGGATCAGCACCGCGCCGATGACGCCGCCCAGGATCGAGCCGATGCCGCCGAGGAGCGAGGTGCCGCCGATGACCGCGGCGGCGACGGCGGCGAGCTCGAGCCCCTCGCCCATCGACGGCAGCGGCGAGCCGAGCCGCAGCATCTGGATCATTCCGGCGAAGCCTGCGAGCACCGAGCAGATCATGAAGCAGCCGAGCTTCACGCCGGCGGTGGGGATGCCCATCGCGCTCGCCGCCGGAAGGAACCCGCCGGTCGCCCGCACCCAGTTGCCGAAGTTGGTGCGCGCGAGCAGCAGGCTCACGGCGACGGCAATCCCGAGGAACCACAGGAAGGACGCGCGGAAGAGATCGCCGGGACCGACGAAGGCAACGAACAGGTGCTCGGGGATCGCGTCAAGCTTCAGCCGCGGCGGGAAGCCGCCCGAGATGACGACGGTGAGCGACCGCGCCATGAACATCATGCCAAGCGTGGTGATGAACGAGGGGATCGCGAAGCGGATGGTCAGCCAGCCGTTCAGGAAGCCGATCAGCGCCGCGAGCGCGAGCCCCGCGAGCATCGCCGGCAGGAATGGCCAGCCCGACGACATGAGCACCGCCATGGTCATCGGCATCAGCGCGAACACCGAGCCGACGGAGAGGTCGAACTCGCCGCAGATCATCAGGAGCGTCACCCCGATCGCGACGAGCGCCATCTCGGGCAAGAGGCCGAAGATGCCGCGCAGGTTCGCCTCGCCGAGGAAGACCCCGTCGGACAGCACCTGAAACAGCACGACGAGACCGAGGAGGAGCAGGCCCGCGGCCAGCTCTGGCTTTTGCAGCGACGTCTTGAGCAGCCGTCTCATGCGCGGCGTTTCCGCTCTCGGCGAAGCCTGCCCGTCCGCACGATCCGGCAGCGTCGGGATCATCAGCGCAAGCCCTTGGCCGAGAGCTCCATGATCGCGGCCGCGTCCTTCGGGGTGACGATCGCCTGCCCGGTGTCCACGTCGGCGGGGGCGAGGCCGATGGTCTTGTCGAGATAGACCATCATCACCGGAATGAAGCCCTGCATGTAGGGCTGCTGGTCGACCTCGACCTCGACATAGCCCTTCTCCATCTGCTCGACCACCTCGGGCACGAGATCGAAGCCGCCGAGAAGCACCTGGCCCGGCGCGACGCCGCGGTCGGCCAGCACGCGCGCGACGGCGGCGTGCCAGAAGCCGGTGTCGAAGTAGGCGGTGGTGTCGGGGTGTGCCGCGAGGTAGGCGCCGACGCGGTCGGCGGTCATCGCGAGGTCGGTGCCGCTGTCGATGCGCTCCCAGGTGATGTCGCGGCCGGTCTTGGCCTTGTAGGCCTCGAGCCCGTTGATGATCCCCTGCCCGCGCTGCTCGGACCAGTTCTGACCCGGTGCCGAGATGCCGACCAGCACCTTGATCGGACCCTCGGCCGGGAAGTTCGCCGACTGCGCGGCGGCGAGCGAGGCGCCGGCGGCGAGGAAGCCCTGGCCGACGAAGGCCTGCCGCGCGTTACCGGCCGCGCCTTCGAGGTCGTCGACGTTGACCGCGATCACGATGATGCCGGCGTCGCGCGCCCGCTGCACCACCTCGTCGAGGGCGGCGTTGTCGACGATCGAGGTCAGGATGGCGTCGGGCTTGCGGGCGATCGCCGCCTCGAGGTTGGCGAGCTGCTCCTGCACCGAGCCCTCGGTCTGGGTGAACAGCATCTGGCAGTTGGCGGCGATCTTGCCGCAGCCGTCCTCGAAGCCCTTCTGCACCGCCTGCCAGAAGGTGTTCGAGGCCGAGGAGTGATGCGCGAACACGATCTCAATCGGCTCCTGCGCGAAGGCCGGCAGCGATGCGCTCAGGGTCAGGGCGGCCGCGAATGCCGCCAGTCGCTTGCTGGTTCTCATGGGATCCTCCCGTTCTTTCAGCTTCAGATGGTGGTTGCGTCCGAGCGCTTGCGCGACACGGTGAAGGCGCGGCCGATCTCGGGGTTGAGCTCCATCCCGAGGCCCGGCCCCGGCGGCACCGTGATCGTGCCGTTCGTCACCTCCGGCAGCGCGGTCACGAGGTCGCGATACCAGGTGCGGTAGAAGGCGCGCACGCTCTCCTGCACCAGCGCGTTCGGCGCGTTGAGCGACAGGTGGGTCGAGGCGCAGAGGACGACCGGCCCCGTGCAATCGTGGGGCGCGACCGGCAGGTGCCAGGCCTCGGCCATCGCGGCGATCTTCCGGCCCTCGGAAAGCCCGCCGCACCAGCTGAGGTCGAGCATGACGACGCCCGCCGCGCCGGTCTCGAGCAGGTCGCGGAACGCCCAGCGCGAGCCGAGCGTCTCGGAGGCCGAGATCGGGGCCGGCGAGACCTCGACATAGCGCCTGAGGCTGGCGAGGCTGTCCATGCGGATCGGATCCTCGTGCCAGAAGGTGCCGAACGGCGCGAGCGCGGTCGCGATCTGCATCGCGGGCAGGAGCTGCCACATCGAGTGGAACTCGACCATGATGTCGATGCGGTTGCCGACCGCGGCGCGGATCTTCTCGAACGGCCGCAGCGCCGCGTCGAGGTCGGGGCCGGAGATGTACTGCCCGCAAGTCTTCTCGGCCGCGATGTCGAACGGCCAGATCTTCATCGCCGTGATCCCCTCCTCGAGGAGGGAATGCGCAAGCTCGTCCGCCCGGTGCAGGAAGCCGTTGAGATCGTCGTAGTCCTTGGCTCCTCCAGCGAGCGCATAGTTCGCCGTCGTCTGGCCGGTCGCCTTCTTGATGTAGTCGGTGCCGGCGCAGGTGTTGTAGGTGCGGATCGACCGGCGGGTGAAGCCGCCCAGCAGCTGCGCGATCGGCTGGCCGGCGGCCTTGCCGAAGATGTCCCAGAGCGCGATGTCGAAGGCCGAGTTGCCGCGCACCTCGGCGCCCGACGAGCGGAACCCGAGGTAGCCGACCAGATCGGCCGACAGCCGGTCGATCTCCAGCGGGTCGCGGCCGATGACCCGGGGCGCGATATGCTCGTGAACGTGCGCCTCGACGGTCGCGGCGCCGAAGAACGTCTCCCCGAGCCCGGTCAGGCCCTCGTCGGTGCCGACCTCGACCCAGAGGAGGTTCGGCCGCTCGGCGATTCGGATGGTCTCGAGCGTTGTGATCTTCATTCCGTGTCCTCAGGTCAGGCCGGCCGAGAGCAGCGCCCGCACGCTCTCGTCGAAATGCAGTCCCATGGCGACCACCGCGGCCTCGGGATCGCCGGCCGTCACCGCTTCCGCGATCTTCTCGTGGTTGGCGATCATTCCCTCACGGGCGTCCGGCGTCGTCCGGCTCTTCCAGCCGATCGGCCAGGTCTGCGCCGTGATGCCCTGGAACGCGCCGACGAGCAGGCCGAAGACCGGGTTCTTCGACGCGTGCGCCAGTGCCCGGTGGAACGCCAGGTCGTGGCGCATCAGGGCCGCCGTGTCCGACAGGCTCGCCCGCATGGCGCGCGCCTCCGCCTCGATCGCAGCGGCCTCGGCGTCGCTGCGCCGCAGCGCCGCGAGCGCGACGATCCGCCGCTCGATCGTGCGGCGCACGTCGTAGATCTGCTGGATGCTGATCTGGTCGGTATGCACGCCGTGCTCGATGATGAGCGACATCGGGCCGTGGTCGATCGGCGCCACCGTCGCGCGCTTGCCGGTCGCGAGCTCGATGATCCGCATGGCCGCCAGCGACCGGAACGCCTCCCGCACCACCGTGCGCGACACCTGCAGCGTCTTGGCGAGCGTCGCCTCGGACGGAAGGCGGTCGCCGGGCATCAGATCCTGGTCGCGGATCAGGCGGGTGATCTCGCCGACGGTGCTGCCGACCAGGCCGCCGCTCGATTCCACCTCCGCCTCCAGGGTCATCCAGAATCACTTAAGCTGTCATACAGGTTCTGCTTGATCTGTTCATACGTTCGGCCTACCGTTGCGTCAACGGAATTATCGAGGTGCCCAGGAATGCAAGCCGAGCTGGTGTTCGCCGCAGCCGATATCGTCGGCGAGAGCCTGATCTGGGACGACCGGCGGGCTCGCCTCGCCTGGGTCGACATCATCGGGCGGCGCATCCACCACCTCGATCCGGCGACCGGCGCGCACGAAGTCTGGCCGACGCCGGGCCGGGTGACGTCGATCGGCCTCCGCGAGGACGGCGGCGCCGTCGTTGGGCTCGAGCGGCAGGTCGCGCTCTGGGACTGGGGCGGGCCGTTCCGGACGCTCTGCGAGGTGGAGCCGGACCTGCCTGAGAACCGGCTGAACGAAGGCGTGGTCGGGCCGGACGGCGCCTTCTGGGTCGGCACGATGCAGAACAACATCGAGGACGACGACTCACCCCGCGAGATCACCGCGGCGACCGGCCGCCTCTACCGCGTCGGCGCGGACGGCGTGGCCCGCCGCCTCAGCGACGATGCGTTCTGGCTCACCAACACGCTGGTCTGGCCGTCACCCGACCGGCTGGTCACGGCGGACACCGTGGTGGGCTCGCTCTACGAGTACCGCATCGAGAACGGCGGCCTGACCGGGCGGCGCGTGTTCCAGAACGGCTTCGAGCGCGGGGTGCCGGACGGCTCCTGCCTCGACGCGGCGGGGTCGATCTGGACCGCTCGCGTCGCCGGGGGCGCCTGCCTGACGCGGACGACGCCGGACGGAGCGATCGCGGAGGTCGTCGAGCTGCCCTGCAGCTGGCCGACGAGCTGCAGCTTCGGCGGGCCGGGCCTCGACACGCTCTACGTGACCTCCGCCCGGTTCACGATGCGCCCGGAGCATCTGGCGGCGCATCCGGAGGAAGGCGGACTTTTCGCGGTGAACGTCGGGGCGCGGGGGGTGCCGGCGCATCGGTTTGGTGGGGAAGGGAAGGCGTGAGGAGCGACAAAGGGTTGGGCACGACGGCGCCGTTTTCTTGACGGATTTGGCGTGGACAAATCCGTCCGCATCCGACCCCCCGAGGGCGGATGCGACAAGCGCATCCGCCGGGTCGGACGCGGACGGATTAGCACTGTCGGTGACACACGACACCCCTTCGGCTCCGCGCGTCCCGCGCTCCACCGAACGGCCCGGCGACCGCATGCGTTCGCCTGTCGGGCCGGGACTCGCGGGGCCATCAGGCCCCGCTTCGGTCGTTGGTGTCAGGCTTCGAGCGGTCTACGGGCCGCGGCCGTCACCCGCCGACGGCGACCTTGGCCGCGAGGCCGATCTCGCTCTCGGTGGCGGTCCTCAGGAAGTCAAGGAATTCATCGCGCAGCTCGGGTCGCGACAGCCCGAAGGCCACGGTCGCCTGCAGGTAGCCGGGCTTCGAGCCGCAGTCGAAGCGGCGGCCCTTGAAGCGGAAGCCGGTGACGTCGCCGCGCGTCTCGATCTCGCGGGCGATGGCGTCAGTCAGCTGCACCTCGCCGCCGGCGCCGGCCTCGACATCCTCGAGGTTGCGCAGGACCTGCGGCGTCAGGATGTAGCGGCCGATCACCGCGAGGTTCGACGGCGCCACCTCGGCCTTGGGCTTCTCGACCATGCCCTTGACCGGCAGCGTGGTGCCGGTCGCCCGGCCGACGTCGAGGATGCCGTAGGACGAGACGCTGTCGAACGGCACCTCCATCGTCGCCACCATGTTGCCGCCGGTGTAGGCCTCCATCATCTGCTGCAGGCAGGGCACCTCGGCGTCGATCACGTCGTCGGGCAGCATCACCGCGAACGGCTCGTCGCCGATCAGCTTGCGCGCGCACCAGACCGCATGACCGAGGCCGCGGCGCTCCTGCTGGCGCACGTAGGCGACCGCGCCCGATTCCATGTCGGTCTGCTTCAGGAGCTGCAGGAGGTGCGTCTTCTTGCCGCCCTCGAGCGTCGCCTCGAGCTCGGGGGCGCTGTCGAAATAGTCCTCGAGCGCGCTCTTGCCGCGCGAGGTGACGAAGATGAATTCCTTGATCCCGGCGGCGCGCGCCTCGTCGATGGCATACTGGATCAGCGGCCGGTCGACCAGCGGCAGGATTTCCTTGGGCACCGACTTGGTCGCCGGCAGGAATCGCGTGCCAAAGCCCGCGACCGGAAAGACCGCCTTCGTAACCTTGTTCGTCATCGTGGTTCCAACACTCTCCACTCTCAAGACGCAGAACTCGGGCCCATCCCGGAAGTTCCGGCAGCCGCTCGCGCGCCACTCTACCCGGTGTCCCCCGGAATTCAATTGGCTGACTAGGACGTGCGCCCCTCGGCGGAGATCGGCCAACCGGAGGAGGCAGGGGCCTCAGGCTTGGCCGATTTGCCGTAGGATCGCCTCGATCCGCGGAACATCGGTCGGGTTGTTGAGCTCCCAGAACGCGCGGCCCCGCGCGTCGACCTCGACGCAATCAACGGAAACGCCGTTCTCGAGGAACCGCAGCTGCTCGAGCCCCTCCCAGGTCTCCAGCGGGCCGATCGGCCAGTCCGCATAGGCCGCCAGCGGCGCGCGCCGATAGGCATAGACGCCGACGTGGTGAAAGACCGGGATCGCCTCGCCGGGCCCGAGCGGGCGGCCGGTATAGGGGATCACCTCCTTGGAGAAGTAGAGCGCCCGGCCGGCGTGGTCGAACACCGCCGTGGTCGCGCCGACGCGGCCGTGCCGGCGGTCGTCGAGGAAGCTCTCGAGCGCGGCGGGCTCGGTGCGCAGGACCGGCGTCGCCACCTGGGCCGCCGGCTTCGCCTGCATCGCCGCGATGAGCGCCGAAAAGAACCAGGGCGGGGTCAGCGGCGCGTCGCCCTGCAGGTTGACGACGATGTCCCAGTCGGGCCCGAGGCCGTCCGCCACCACCGCGCAACGCTCGGTGCCGTTGCGGCAGCTCTCGGGCGTCATCGCCACCTCGGCGCCGAAGCCCTCGGCGGCCGCGGCGATGCGGCTGTCGTCGGTGGCGACGATCACCCGATCGACGCCCTCGACCGTCATCGCCGCCTCCCAGCTGCGCCGGATCAGGCTCTTCGCCACGCCGGTGGCGCCGACGAGCTCGGCGAGCGGCTTGCCGGGATAGCGCGTCGAGGCGTAGCGGGCCGGGATGACGACGAGGACGGCCATGGAGCTCAGGCCGGGATCAGCGCGACGCCCGGCGCGTGGGCGATGAAGAACGGGTTCTCGAAGCCCGGCTTGCCGTAGACGAGCGGCGCATGGTCATCGAACCGCACCACCTTGCCGCCGGCGCCGAGCAGCACCGCCTGGCCCGCCGCGGTGTCCCACTCCATCGTCCGCCCGAGCCGCGGGTAGAGGTCGGCCTCGCCCGCCGCCACCAGGCAGAACTTGAGCGACGACCCCGCGGAGCGGAAGTCCGCGACCGCATAGCGCGCGATGTAGTCGTCGGTCGCCTTGTCGCGGTGCGACTTGGAGGCGACGACGACGAGCGCGTTCGGGTCGGGCGTGGCGACGGCGAGCCGCGTGCGCGCGCCGGGCTCGGCGCCGAACGGACCCGCCTCCTCCTGCGAGCGGCCCGCGGCGTCGGTGTAGAAGAGCCGCGCCTTCGCCGGCGCGTAGACCACGCCGCGCGTGGGCGTGCCGTTCTCGATCAGCGCGATGTTGACGGTGAAGTCGCCGCGGCGCTGCACGAACTCCTTGGTGCCGTCGAGCGGATCGACGAGGAAGAACACAGGCGCCCGGAGCGCGTGGCTTTCGGCCTGCTCCTCGGTGACGACGGGGATGTCGGGCAACGCCGCGGCGAGGCCGCGGGCGATCAGCGCGTCGGCGCGCTCGTCGGCCTCGGTGACGGGCGAGGCGTCGGACTTGGCCCTGACCTCGAAGTCGGGGCCTTCGTAGACCTGCATGATCTCGGCGCCGGCCTCCAGCGCCAGCCGGCGGATGGTCGCGACGATCTTCGCATAGTCCATGTCGTCCCTCATTACTCGCGCTCGCACCCGGAGGGGCGAATTGACCCGACGCAGCTATGGACCGGGCTGCGCGGGATTGTAAACATCGCCGGCGGGTCGTGGACGAGGAGGGATGCGACATGGAGGCGAACGCGCCGCGAGGCAGCCTCGCGCTGCAGACGATCGCGATGCCCGGCGACACCAACGCCAGCGGCGATATCTTCGGCGGCTGGCTGATGGCGCAGATGGACCTCGCCGCCTCGGTTACCGCCCGCGCCCGCGCCGACGGCCGCGTGGCGACGGTCGCGGTCGAGGGCCTGAGCTTCCACGCACCGGTGCGGGTCGGCGACCTGGTGACGATCTACTGCACGCTGGCGAAGGAAGGACGCACGTCGATGACGATCGACATGGAGACCTGGGTGACGCGCCTGCCGGGCAGCGAGAAGGCCAAGGTGACCGCGGCGCGCTTCATCTTCGTCGCGGTCGATGCGGCCGGCGCCAAGCGGCCGCTGCCGGCGGCGGCATCATGAAGGCCGCGCTCGCCGCGCTGCTCCTCGCGGCACCGGCCGCGGCGCAGCCGCTGCCAAGCCTGTTCGTCGTCACCGGCGTGCAGCCCGGGCACGCGCTCAACGTCCGCGCCGCGCCGAAGCCCGGCGCGCCGGTGATCGGC
>JBDHSS010000023.1:0-19428 GCA_039808205.1 Paracoccaceae bacterium
TCGGCCTTCAACTTCAAGGGCACCGACCAGCAGAAGAAGGTCGGGCTGTTGTCAGGCGGCGAGCGCAACCGCGTCCACCTCGCGAAGCTGCTGCGCGCCGGCGGCAACGTCCTCCTCCTCGACGAGCCCACCAACGACCTCGACGTCGAGACCCTGCGGGCGCTGGAGGATGCGCTGGTCGACTTCGCCGGCTGCGCTGTGGTGATCTCCCACGACCGCTTCTTCCTCGACCGCATCTGCACCCACATGCTCGCCTTCGAGGGGGACGCCCACGTCGAGTGGTTCGAGGGGAATTTCGAGGACTACGAAGCCGACAAAATCCGCCGCCTGGGGCCGGACGCGGTGGAGCCGAAGCGGATCAAATATAAGAAGTTCGCGCGGTAGCCGGATTATGCTGGATTTACTTATATACAGGGACAGGCGGCGGCGGGGGAATTACTATCGGGCGCCGATTTACATTAGGAATTATGGGCTCTATGGTCTCTACATTAGGAATAACGGGCGCGGGATGGTCCCCAACATTTAATACACCGCTGCCACCGGCAGTGCAACTTGGCTCTGCATCCGAATAGTTCTCAACCATTGACTTGCCCCACTTAACTGGAGTGACGTATCCCACAACCTCGGAGTTGCCCCCTTTCACTAAGGCCACCACCCGTCCCGTACTATCGAACACAGGCCCACCGCTTACCCCGAAGGTATCTTTCACCGCGATTTGCCAGCCCTCCCCTTGATCAGCTTGGTTTGCATACTCAGCCGGGATGGGGGTAAGATTTTTCCTTGATGGGAATCCGAATAGAAAAAGCTTGCCCGGCTGAGGTGCGTCGACGAAGCAGAACGGCGCCGAGTCTACTGAGACCTTTCCTTTTAGCTTAAGTAGAGCGATATCGTGCTCGGAATCCATGGCAAGGAGACCTGCTTCACGGCCTGACCCATACCTGTCTCCGGCGTAGGCAGTGATGTGATTAAAGCTCTTCTCTTCCTTGGTTTGCCTCTCCCATTCTTCTACAACGTGTGCGGCCGTTAGAATGTAACCTGTCTCGGAGATGACTACGCCCGACCCCTCAGTCTCCTTAATCGTTTCAGTTTCTGCATCAGCAAACTCGACCTTCAGTAGAACCGTGGCTCTCTCAGCCACGGGTCGAACATCCTCAAGGGTATCCTGGGCCAATGAGGTAGATATGCCGATCACACTGAAATACATTACAAATATGATCACGCGCACAATCATTCCTCACCTTGTGACCTGTCCGATCTAGCTCCAATAGCGGCTCTAAACTGCTCTTGGTCCCCCTGAAATATCGAGGCATCCAATTGAACAACTTTCCTGCCGTGAGGAACCCCAGCGCCATCCGTAAACTGCCAAAGCAGCCATTCTGAGCCTTCCGGCGAGCGTGGCTTCTCTGTCAGCTTCCCTTTCTTGGTATAGTCTGCAATCCAAATTATCTTGGCGTGGATGCCGGATTCGTCCCAAGGCCTTGCAATTCGTGTCACCCACCAAGCCGCCGATGTGTATAGCACTGGGTCCTGACCTGTGAACGTCTTGGCAGCGTCGAGCCAAGTATTAGCCATACTGATTATTTCGGAGGATTTTACGAATCCCCATTTGTCGCAACGACGAATGACATCGCCATTGGACTTGCGAATCTCTATTGTCGCGTCATTCTTGCAATCGGCTTGCATAGGGCCTGCATCCCACTCCAGGTCAAGCGCGGGTGGCAGCGGCAGCGGCCCCTTAGTTACACGCAGGAAGTTCTGCCATTGCGCCTCAGAACTGTCCGTAGGGGTTAGAAAGTGGTAGGCACCTCTATCGATCCCCGCATTGGCGATCGACGCTGCGTTGCCCATGTATTCCGGATCGGCGTAATTAGCGCCTTGCGTGGCCTTGAGATAGACGAACTTGACATTTTGCAGTGACACAGATTTCCAGTCAATTTCGCATCTGCATGCATCTGTGTTATGGTGTGAAAAGTCCACGCCAAAGGTTGATTCCTTCCGTGCGTCTCCAGGAAAGGAGAAGTTCTGCGGCAGAGCAAAATCATTGTCCTCGTTGAATCGTATCCATGAGTACAGTTCTTGACGCGAAAAGTCGTCGTCAAGGTCGGCGGCAGACAGCGGCGAATTCATTGACATAGCAAGAATGATCCCAGCGACAATGGCGCTCTGGGCATTCATAGTCGCCCCCCCCCCCGTAAAGTGCTTTGCAGCGAGCACCGAGAGTGTAGATGGGTGATCGAATTTGGGCAAGCGTTAGACCACGGCAACTGCGGCAGACGCACGGCCTGAGCCCGAGCGGCTGGAGTGACGCCCCGGAGCGTGCCCGTGCAAGCTCCCAAGAGACCGTCGCGGCTGCGTCTCCCAAGAGACCGTCGCGGCTGCGTTCGGATCGGATTTCTTGTATGATTACGCATTGCGACTCAAATTAAGGTGATTGCCATGCGACTTTTCTTGTTGGCGTTTCCGCCTCTCATTGCCGCTTGCGACCCGCCCCCACCCGACCCGACGGAGATGGCACTGGCTTCCGCATGCGAGCGGGGCGACAGTGTGGCCTGCCTGACGGCCGGAGGCACCAAGATCCTGAGCGCCGAGCAGGAGCGCAAGGAACGGGAAGCCTGGTTCGAGTCGATGGGCGCCGGCTCATCGTCGCTCGGCCAGCACGACTAGGGCGCTCGCCCGACCCGCGGCGAACCGGGCGGCGATCCTCACGGGCCGCTGTGCCAAGGCTCGTCGGCTTCCGCCTCGTCGTCCTCCTGGCGGTTCATCGCGTGATCCTGGCGCTGCTCGGTCTCGACGTGCTTGCTGTCGAGGCCGCGCGCCTTCGAGTGCTGCGCCTTGTCGCGGTTCGAGAGCGCGGCGTTGTCCGGCAGATCCTCGGGCAGGTCGGTCATCGCGCCGGTGCCGTCGCCCTTGCCCTGCACCCCCGGTCCGTAGTGCTTGCCGCTCGCGTGTGCCATCCTGGTCCTCCTTGGCCGGTAGAGCCCTTCCTCACCCGAACCGGCGCCGGCGGGCTTGCGTTCCCTCGGGACGCGGATCAGGCGGCTTTCCGTCGCCGCAGCGCGAGCGCGGCGATGGCGGCCCACACGGCGGTGCGGAGCGTCATCGCGCGCAACGTGCGCGGCTCCCAGGCGCCGCCGGCGCCGACGTGCCAGAGGAACGCGGCGAAGACCGCCGCCGTCGTCAGCGCGATGCCGAGCGCGAGCATCGGCGCCCAGGCCGCGCCGCGCCACAGGCCGATGCCGGCCAGAACGTAGGCGAACCCGGCGAGGAAGTTGAACCACAGGACGAACGGAACCACCGCGCCCATGTCGACGCCGCCGAACAGCGCGCGACCGCCGGCGAAGATGGTCAGGAGGCCGAAGATCACCGCGACGGCGGCGGCGACGGTCAGGGTGAGAGGTCGTGCGGTCATGGCAGCGCTCCGGGGTCAGGCGGCGGCCAGGCGGCCGTCGCGCAGGTGGATCAGGCGGTCGAAACGGTCGAAGATCTTCTCGTCGTGGGTGACGGTGACGATGCAGGCCTCCTGCTCGACGGCGAGCTTGCGGAGGAGGTCCATCACCAGCCCGGCGCGGGCGCTGTCGAGCGCGGCGGTGGGCTCGTCGGCGAGGATGATGCGCGGGCGGTTGGCGAGCGCGCGGGCGATCGCGACCCGCTGCGCCTCGCCGCCCGAGAGCAGCGCCGGCTTGACCCGCGCGCGATGGCCGACCTCGAGATAGTCGAGGAGCTCGCGCGCCCGGGCCTGGCCCTCGGCGGCGGGCCGTCCGGCGAGGTCGAGGACGACGGCGACGTTCTCCTCGGCGGTGAGGAACGGCAGCAGGTTGTGCGCCTGGAAGATGAAGCCGATCTTGTCGAGCCGGAGGCGCCGCAGGTCGCGCCGCAGCCAGCGGCCGTCGAACACCGGCTCGCCATCGAGCACCACCCGCCCCGCCGAGGGCGCGAGGATGCAGCCGATGACGTTGAGGAGCGTGGTCTTGCCCGAGCCGGACGGCCCGAGCAGCGCGATCACCTCGCCGGCCTCGACGTCGAGATCGACCGAGCGCAGCGCATCGACCCGGGTCTCGCCCTCGCCGAAGTGCTTGGCGACGCCCGCGACCTCGATGAGGCGATCGCCGAGCGCCATCTCAGCTGCCGAGCGCGGTGGCCGGGTCGACCTTCAGCGCCGCCCGCACGCCGAGCGCGGAGGCCAGCAGGCAGACTGCGGCGATGATCCCGGCCAGGACCAGGGCGTTGAACGGCTCGAGCAGCACCCGGCGCGGAAAGTAGTCCTTCACCGTCAGGATCAGCGCGAGGCCGATCCCCCAGCCGGCGGCGCCGAGGATCAGCGCCTGCTGCACGATCAGCGCGACGATGGTCCGGTCGGGCGCGCCGATCAGCTTCAGCGTGGCGATCTGCTTCAGCTTCTCCATGGTCATCGTGTAGATGATGAGCGCGATCACCACGGCGCTGACCGAAAG
Organism: Paracoccaceae bacterium; assembly: GCA_039808205.1. Taxonomy (GTDB): domain Bacteria; phylum Pseudomonadota; class Alphaproteobacteria; order Rhodobacterales; family Rhodobacteraceae; genus Amaricoccus. The sequence goes on from JBDHSS010000023.1 coordinate 4,452, forward strand.
CAGGATGCCGAGGAAGAGCCCGATCTGGCGGCGCGCCTTGTCCACCACAGAGGCGAGCAGCAGCTCCTCCTCCTCGGCCTCGGTCATCGCGGCGAGGTGCTTCCACTGGCGCACGGTCGCGGTCAGCAGGTCGACATCGGCGCCCGGCGCCATGCGGGCGATGACGGCGGCGACGGAGGCGGACTTGACGGAGACGCTGCCGCGCGCGGCCTGCACCCGCTGGGCGGCCGGGTCAAGCTCGGTCTGGAGCGCCATCGCGTCGGCGAGCGTCATGTAGACCGCGGGATCGCCGCCCGAGTTCATCGCGCCCTCGACCAGCCCGACGACGGTGAAGCGGTCGCGCCCGAGCCGGATCGTCTCGCCGGGCACGAGGCCGGCCTTGCGGTCGGCGACCAGCTCGAGGTGGCTCGTGCCGATGCCGCGCCCCTCGGCGATCGCGCGCGGCCCCCCCGGGCGGCCCGGCTCGTAGCCGATGACGTAGAGCCGCAGGGTGCGGCCGGCATGGGCGGCCTCGACGTTCTGGTAATTGACGGCACCGGCCTCGGCGACGCCGGGCATCCGCACCACCGCGTCGCGCGTGTCGGCGGGAATGCTGGAGCCCTCGGCGAACGGCCCCTTGGTTCCGGCCTCCACCACCCAGACATCGGCCGCCGGCGCCTTCACCACCGCCAGCGCGTCCGAGACCAGCCCGTTGTAGATGCCGATCATCGCCAGGACGACGGTCATCAGGAGCCCGAGTCCGAAGCAGGTGAGCACGAAGCGGAACAGTCCGTGGCGGATGTCCTTGAGCGCGAGGTTCATGGCGCGTCCCCGAAGCGCGCGCGACGGCCCTCCGCGACGCCCTTCGGCGGCCCGGCGACGATCACGGCCGCCTCGGGCAGTCCGCCCGCCACCTCGACGCGGCCGCGATCGTCGCGGGCGCCGAAGGTCAGCGCCGCCCGGACGAGGCGTCCGTCCTGCACCGTCCAGACCGTGCCGCGATGGCCGTCGAAGCCGGCGATCGCCACCTCGGGCACCATGAGCGCGGTCGCGCGCGTGCCGGTCAGGATGCGCACCTCGGCCTGCTCGCCGAGAAACATCGCGTCCGGGCAGTCCGCGCAGGTCAGCCAGACGCGGCGCTCCTCGTTCACCCGGTCGCTCTCGAGGCCGATGCGGGCGATGCTGCCGTGGAACTCCGCCTGCGGCTGCGAGCGCAGCCGGATCGTTCCGGGCTGGCCGGGGGCGAGCTGGCCGGCGCGCTCCTCGTCGACATAGGCCTGAATCCAGATGGTCGCCGGGTCGATCAGGGTGAAGATCGGATCGCCGGCCTTCACCACCGTGCCGGCCTCGACGTGGCGGGCGACGATCAGCGCGTCATAGGGCGCGGTCAGGCGGTGGTGGGCGAGAAGGCTCTCCTCCTGCTCCAGCGCCGCGGCGGCGTCGAGGCCCTGCGCCCGGATCACCGCCAGCTCGGCCTCGGCGACAGCCAGATCGGCGCGCGCCACGTCCTCGTCGCGCTGCGCCTCCTCGGCGCGCTGGATCGAGCTGACGTCGCGGAGCGCCAGCCCCTGCTGCCGGCGGTTGGCGGCTGCGCTCTGCGCCAGCACGGCACGGGCTCGCTCGACGGTGGCGTCGGCCTTGGCGAGATTGGCCTCGTTCGCCGCCACCGCGGCGCGGGCGCGGGCGACGCGCGCCTCCTGCTCGGCGGAGTGCAGGACGGCGAGCTCCTGCCCACGGGTCACGCGGTCGCCGGCATCGGCCGCAAGCGCGGTCAGCGCGGCGCCGACCTCGAAGCCCGCGCGGCTGAGGATCCGCGCCTCGACGGTGCCGAGCCCGTAAATCCGCAGCGCCACGTCGCGCTCGGGCCGGACCCCCGTCACCGTCAGCGGCCGTCCGGTGAGGAAGAAGACGCCGGCGGCGACGGCGGCCACCAGCAGGATGCCCGAGAGCCAGACGCGCCGCATCGCCTATTCCCCTCCCGCCGCCAGCAGTCGGCACTGCACGTCGAAAAGCCGCAGGCCCTCGTCATGGAGCGCGAAGTCGCGCGCGCCGAGCGCCCAGCGGATCGCCACGCCCTGGACAAGCGACGTCAGCAGCACCGCCGCATCGTCGGCGGCAATGTCGTCGCGAAAGGCGCCGTCCTGCTGCCCGGCGAGGATCTCCGCCGCGAGCAGGCCACGAAAAGCGGAGAGCGTGCCGTGGAAGGTGACGCGCAGCTCGGCGTTGGTGACGTTGAGCTCGCGCGAGAACAGCAGCATCGGCAACGCCGGCGTGGCGGCGATCTGCGCCAGCTGCGCGTCGATCAGCGCGCGCAGCCGGACGAGCGGCGCCTCGCCGGTGCGCAGGGCGTCTTCCCAGGCGACGGCCAGCCCGTCGGCCACCTGCACGGCCACCGTCTGCCAGAGTGCGGCCTTGGTCGGGAAATGCCGGAAAAGCGCGGGCTGCGTCACCCCGATCGCCGCCGCCACCGCGCCCGTCGTCACCCGGTCCGGCCCGATCCTGTCCGCCAGATCGAGGACGGTGGCGACGATCTCGGCCTTGCGAAGCTCCGCCGGCTTGCGCATCGGGCTGCCCCCGGGAAAGTTAGTGATCGCTCACAAACTTATCTAGGGTGCCCCCTGCCCCGCGTCAACCGCGCCGCCGAAGGTCGCGCCGCTCGGCTCGGGGCGAGGCCGCCGCGCGAGCCTTTCAGCCGCGGTCGAGCGACAGCCAGGTGGTCTTGAGCTCGGTGTACTTGTCGAAGGCGTGCAGCGACTTGTCGCGGCCGGTGCCCGACTGCTTGTAGCCGCCGAACGGCACGGTCATGTCGTCGCAGTCGTAGCAGTTGACATAGACGAGCCCGGCGCGGAGCCGCCGCGACACCGCGTGCGCGGTGGTCAGGTCATCGGTCCAGACCGAGGAAGCGAGGCCGTAGGGGCTGTCGTTGGCGACCCGCACCGCCTCGTCGACGTCGGCGACCGGGATCACCGACAGCATCGGGCCGAAGATCTCCTCCTGCGCCACGGTCATGCGGTTGTCGACGCGGTCGAACACCGTCGGCTCGACAAAGGCGCCGCCGGTCACCTCGCGCGCGCGCGCGCCGCCGATCGCGATCTCCGCCCCCTCGCGCCGCGCGGCGTCGACGAAGCTCATCACCCGGCGCGCGTGGTTCTCGTCGACCATAGCACCCATGCGGGTCTTGGGGTCGAGCGGATCGCCGGGGACGTAGTCGCCGGCGATCCGCACGATCATCTCGACCGCCCGCTCGTGCACCGACTTCTCCACGATAAGCCGCGACGGCGCCGTGCACATCTCGCCCTGGTTGAAGAAGATCGAGTTCGCCACCTGGCTCGCGGCGCGCTCCACGTCGCGGAAGCTGCCGAGCAGGATGAACGGGCTCTTGCCGCCGAGCTCGAGGCCGATCTTCTTCAGGTTCGACTTCGCCGCGTATTCCATGAAGTACCGCCCGACCGCAGTCGAGCCGGTGAAGAACACGCCGTCCACGTCCATGTGCATGCCGAGCGCGCGGCCCGCGGCCGGGCCCATGCCGGGCACGACGTTGAGGACGCCGTCGGGGATGCCCGCCTCGGCGGCGAGCTTGAGCGCGGAGAGCGACGACTGCTCGGCCGGCTTCAGCACCACCGAGTTGCGGGCCGCGAGCGCCGGCGCCAGCTTCCAGGCCGCCATCAGCATCGGGAAGTTCCACGGCACCACCGCGGCGACGACGCCGAGCGGCTCGCGGGTGATGAGCGCCAGCGCCTTGTCCGAGGTCGGCGCGATCTCGTCATAAACCTTGTCGACCGCCTCGGCGTACCAGTCGAAGCTGTCGGCGGTCGCGCGCACGTCGACCGCGAGGCTGTCGCTGATCGGCTTGCCCATGTCGAGGGTCTCGATCAGCGCCAGCTCGTCGCCGTTCTCGCGGATGAGCGCGGCGAAAGCCTGCAGGATGCGCTTGCGCTCGGCCGGCGCCTTGCCGCTCCAACGTCGTTCCTCGAACGCGCGGCGGGCGGCGGCGACCGCGCGGTTCACGTCCTCCTCGCCGCACGAGGCGACCTTGGCCAGCAGGCGGCCGTCGATCGGGCTGACCGAATCGAACGTCTCGCCGCTGGCCGCGTCGACGAACCGACCATCGATGAAGGCCTGCGACCGAAGCCGAATCGACTCGGCACGGGCATGCCACTCGCGGGCGGTCAACTCTTTCATCACGTCCTCCGGATTTTCGAGACCTGTATGTGACGCCCCCGGAACCGGTCAAGCCTGCAGCCGGCGTCCTGGCGCCCGCCAGCGACACGCGCACGCGAGGGGGCAGTGCGCGTTCCGCCGCGTGGCGCTCGATCGTGCGTCGTGATAGCCCGAGGATGACCGCCGCGGGGCACGCCCGGCGGTCTTCGCGACACCGGTCTGGAGACGGTCTGATGAACGTGGCGGCGTCGAACCCTGGCGGGCCGGAAGCCTATCCCGCGAGCTACTACGCCGCGTCCGCCCACGCCGCCCCGCCGCGGCCGCGGCTCGCCGGCTCGATCGCGCCCGAGGTCTGCATCGTCGGCGCGGGATTCACCGGCCTCTCCGCCGGCATCGCGCTCGCCGAGCGCGGGCACGCCGTGGTGATCCTCGAGGCGGCGCGCGTCGGCTGGGGCGCGTCGGGCCGCAACGGCGGGCAGATCGTCAACGGACTGAACGCGAGCCTCGAGACCGTCACGGCGCGCTACGGCAAGGCGACGGCGGACTTCGTCGCCACCCTGGTGCAGGAGGGCGGCGCGATCATCCGCGAGCGGGTGGCGACGTACGGCATCGCCTGCGACCTCAAGCCGGGCAATATCTTCACCGCCTTCCACGCCCGGCAGATGCGCGAGCTCGAGGCGAAGCAGGCGCTCTGGCGCAGGCACGGGATCGACAACTTCGAGCTTCTCGACCGCGAGGCGCTGCGCCGCCACATCGGCTCCGACGCCTACGTCGGCGGCATGATCGACCACACCGGCGGCCACATGCACCCGCTCAACCTCGCGCTCGGCGAGGCCGCCGCCTTCGAGCGCCTCGGCGGCACCATCCACGAGGACACGACGGTGCTCGGCATCGACCCCGTCGATGGCCGGCCGGTGGTCCGCACCGCGGCGGGCGAGGTGCGCGCCGAGGTGCTGATCCTCGCCGGCAACGCCTACCTCGGCCACACCGTGCCGGCGCTCGAGAACCGGGTGATGCCGTTCTCGACCCAGATCATGGCGACCGAGCCGCTCGGGGCGCGCGCCGCCGGGATCCTGCCGACCGACATGTGCGTCGAGGACGTGCGCTACGTGCTTGACTACTACCGGCTGTCGGCGGACGGCCGGCTGCTCTTCGGCGGCGGCACCGTCTACGGCGGCACCGACCCCAGGGACATCCGCGCCAAGCTGGTCCCGAACCTCCGGAAGATCTTCCCGCAGCTCGACGGCGTGTGCATCGACTACGCCTGGTCGGGCAACTGCGCGATCTCGTTCAGCCGCGTGCCGCAGCTCGGCCGGCTCGGGACGAGCACCTACTTCGCGCAAGGCTACTCGGGCCACGGCGTCGTCGGCAGCCACCTCTTCGGCAGGATCCTCGCCGAGGCCGTGCACGGCGACCGCTCCCGCTTCGACGTCTTCGCCAACGTGCCGTGGATCCCGTTCCCCGGCGGACGGCGGTTCGCGGTGCCCTACTCGGTCGTCGGTTCGTGGTGGTACGGCCTGCGCGACCGGCTCGGCGTGTGACCAAGACCCCCTGTCGATACGACAGCCCGGCAAACGCATGCGCTTGCCGCGCCGGAACTCGCTCCGGTCTTCGGCCGAAGCTTTGGTCGAGGGTGCCCGATCAGGTTTCGGGCAGCTTCAGCGTGAAGCTGCCGTCGAACCGGGCCGCGCCTTCCCACGGGAAGGTGTTGGTGCCAAAGCTGCCGGTGCCGGTCGCGCCGGCATAGCCGCCGGTTCCCGACAGCACCGTGTAGGTGCCGCGCAGGCCGCCCGAATCCCAGCCGCCGACGAAGCTCGCGGTGATCGAGTCGCCGTTCTCGAAGGTGTAGGTGCTGTAGCCCTTCATGTCGCCTTCGGCCTCGGTGCCGTCATCGGTGTAGACGAAGCGCTTCAAGGCGAGGCGACCGTCCTCGAAGACGGCGACGCCGACCGCGTCGTGCGCGCCGACGGCGCGACCGGCGACGTTCTTCGCCGGCAGCACGGTGGCGCTGGTGTCGGCGGTGACCAGCCGGAAGTTCAGCGTGACCTCGGAGGCCAAGGCGGCGGGCGCCGCGCCAATGAGCGCGGCCAGGGTGAGCGTCCTCAAATGCATGGCACTATCCCCCTTGCAGCCGGGGACACCAGGAATGAAATGCGATCCGCCCCGGCGACGCCACCATACGCCGGTTCCCGGTCACTCACAACGACGGCCCCGCAGTGCAGGCCCAGTGCAGGTGCCCGCTGTGCACCCGCGCAAGCGCGGCTTGCAGATTTCGCCAATCCTCGTGCGCGGGCCGACACCCCACCTCTGGATCACGGGCGGCGGACGACCCGCTGCCAACCGGAACCCGAAAGAGGAGAAGACCGATGCACACCCGTTCCCTCACCGCCCTCGGCGTCGCCCTCGCGCTTGCGCTCGGCGCGCCCGGGATCGCCACCGCGCAGGCCGCGCACGAGCATGACGCGGCGGCGCTCGAGATCGTGCTGAACGAGGGCGCCAAGTGGCAGGGCGACCAGAACATGATCGCCGGCATGAGCGCGATCCGCGACGTGATGGCCGTCAACCTCGAGGCGGTGCACGCCGGCACCCTCTCGGCCGAGGCCGCCGGCGAAATGGCCACCGAGGTGCAGAAGCAGCTCGACTTCATGATCTCGAATTGCGTGCTCGAGCCCGCGGTCGACGAGCAGTTCCACGTCGTCCTCGGCCGGGTGATGGACGGCGTCTCGGCGCTGGAGGATGGACAGGGCGAGGCGGGCGCGGTGACGATCGTCGAGGCGATCAACGCCTATGGCGAGCACTTCGAGCATCCGGGCTGGCAGGCGCTCAACTGAGCCTTCCAAGCGCGCTCAGGGCCGGCGTCCTTCCAGGAGGTCGGCCTCCGCCGCCAGCGCCGCCGCGATGAAGTCCATGAACGCGCGGATGCGGGCGGTGTGGCGCAGGTCCTCGTGGGTCAGCAGCCAGAGGTCGAGCCGGAAGTCGTCCGGGAACGGCGCCACCCGCACCAGCGCCGGGTCGGGATCGGCGACGGCGCAGGGCAGCGCCGCCAGCCCGATCCCCGCCCGCGCCGCCGCGACCGCAGCGGAGATCGAGTTGGTGCGAAAGCGCGGCCGAAGACCCGGCAGCCAGCTCGCCAGCGCCCGCCGCAGCGGCGCATGCGCGCTGCCGAAGCCGATCCAGTCCTGCTCCGCGAGCTCGTCCCCGGCGTCCGTCCGCGCTGCCGCGCCATAGACCGCGAAGGCCAGCCGCCCGACGCGGCGCCCGACCAGCGTCTCCTGCACCGGCGCGCCCAGCCGCAGCGCCACGTCGGCCTCGCGCCGGGTCAGGTCGAGCCGCATGTCGGAGACCATGAGCTCCAGCTCGATCCCCGGCCATGCGGCGCGAAACGCCGCCAGATGTGGCGGCAAGAGCCCGATCGCCAGCATGTCGGTGGCGGTGATGCGCAGCTCGCCGGAGAGCCGCTGGTCCTGGCCGGTCACGCGGCGGCGCACAGCGGCGATCTCGTCGTCGATGCGGGCCGTCGCCTGCTGCATCGCCTCGCCGGCCACGGTCAGCGCGTAGCCCGAAGGCAGCCGCTCGAACAGGCGCACGCCGAGGCGTTCCTCGAACGCGGCAAGGCGCCGGAACACCGTCGAATGCGTGACGCCGAGAAGCCGCGCCGCCCCCGACAGCGATCCAGCCTGCGCGATCGCCAGAAACAGCCGGTAGTCGTCCCAGTTCTGATCCTGCGCGTCCATGCCGGAACGCTAGCGCGCGCCGGCAAGCGTGGCCAGCCGCGGGCCCTCAGCGATAAAAGACGTTGCCGCCGATCTTGCCCACCCGCTCGCGCTTGGCGAACCAGCCGGGCTTGGCCTTGGCCGAATGGAAGTAGAGCGCGCCCTTCGTCGGATCGGCGTCGCCGGCCAGCACCGTCTCGGCGTCGGCGTAGGCGCGCGCGCGCTGCCTGGGGTCGGAGAGCGCGTCGGAGCGGCCGTCGCAGCGATAGGAGAACTGGCAGCCCTGCCGGACCACGCCGCAGACCGTGTCGGGAAACTTCGGATCCTCGGCGCGGTTCACGACCACATGCGCCACCGCCATCTCGCCCGCCGTCCCGGTGCCGCGCGCCTCGAAGTAGACCGCCTCCGCGAGGCAGGCCACCTCGCGCGTGCTGCGGTTGTCGGCGAGGGCCGCCGAGGCGAAGAGAAGCGGTGCGGCGAGGCCGGCGAGGACGAGGATCGAGCGCAAGGCACTGGTTCCCGAGCGGTTGCAGGGCCCCTGACCTATCCATGCTGCAGCGCAGCATGTCCACCCGTCCCATGGTCGGTCGGCGGATTTCCGCCAGGCGGCGCCGCCGCTTACGCGCCTGCAGCCCCCAGCTCGCACCAGCACGGCAGCCGGTTGCCCGGCTGCGGCCGGGAGGCAAAGACGCCGCGGGCGACGGCGCGGGCGAGGCAGCTCGCCGCGGCCTGGCCGAGCTGAAGCTCGTCCGCCGGCGCCGGCATCGACCGCGCGCCGGTGGCGACGGCGAAGATCAGGTCGCCGTCGAACGGCGTGTGCGCGGGCTGGATCGCGCGGGCAAGACCCGCGTGCGCCATCTCGGCGAGGCGCCGCGCGCCGGCCTGGTCGAGCGCGGCGTCGGTGGCGACGATGGCGATCGAGGTGTTGGCGCGCGGATCGACGGGGCCCGGCTTGCCGAAGACAAAGCTCGTCGCCGGCACCCGCATCGGCGCCGGCCCGAGCCCGCCGAACTCCGCGCCCACCTCGAAGGCGCCGGCCCAGAAGTGCCGACCGCCGGGGACGAGCGTGCTGCCGACTGCGTTGACCGCGACGAGCGCGCCGACGGTCGCGCCGTCGGCCAGCACGAAGGAAGCCGACCCGAGGCCGCCCATCACCGTCTGGGTCATCGCCCCGGTCCCCGCCCCCTCCGAGCCGAGCGCGAAGTCGGCGACCGCCGCATCGAACGCCGCGGCGCCGAGCGCCCGATAGGGGTTCTCGCCCCAGTCCTTGGCGCCGCCGTTGGCGAGGTCGAACAGGATTGCCGCCGGCACGATCGGCACCCGCGGCACGCCTTCGGCGACGAAGAAGCCGCGGCCCTTCGCCCGCAGCCGGTCCATCACGCCCGAGGCGGCATCGAGGCCGAAGGCCGAGCCGCCGGCCAGCACCAGCGCGTCGATCGCCGACACCAGCCGCCCCGGCGCGAGAAGGTCGGTCTCGCGGGTGCCCGGCGCGCCGCCGCGCACGTCGACCGCGGCGACGAAGGGTGCATCGGCGGTCAGCACGGTGACGCCGGACTTGAGCCCCGCGTCAGTGGCATTGCCGACGCGCAGGCCGGCGACGTCGGTGACGAGGTTGCGCGGTCCCGGCCGGATGTCGCTCATTCCACGGTCTCCAGCACCGGCGCCGCGGCGAGGAGCGCGCGGGTATAGGGGTGGCGCGGCGCGCCGAGCACCGCCTCGGTCGGCCCCGCCTCGACGATCGCGCCCGCGTGCATCACCATCACCCGGTCGGTCACCGAGCGCACGACGCCGAGATCGTGGCCGACGAAGAGCCACGCGAGGCCGTGCTGGCGGCGCAACGCCGCGAGCAGATCGAGAATCTGTGCGCGCACCCGCACGTCGAGCGCAGAGACCGCTTCGTCGAGAATGACGAGCCTCGGACGGATGATGAGCGCCCGCGCCAGCGCCAGCCGCTGCCGCTGGCCGCCGGAAAACTCGTGGATGAATTTCGTCGCGTCCTCCGGCGCGAGCCCGACCTCGGTGAGCGCGGCGGCGACCGCGGCGTCGCGCGCCGGCCCGCGCGGCGGGTCGTCGAGCAGGTGGAAGGGCTCGGCGATCAGCCGCGCGACCCGGTGGCGCGGGTCGAAGCTGCCATAAGGATCCTGGAACACCACCTGCATCTTGGCGCGGAGCCGCTTCGGCATCGGCTCGCCGGCCGCCACCGTCTCGCCCTCGATGCGCACGCTGCCGCCCTGCAGCCGCTCGAGCCCGAGGATCGCGCGCACCAGCGTCGACTTGCCCGAGCCGGACTCGCCGACGAGCCCGACGCTCTCGCCGGCGCTGATCGTGAAGCTCACGCCCTTGACCGCACGCATCGGCTCCGCGGCGCGGAAGAGGCCGCGGCGCGCGCCGGGATAGCTGCGCTCGAGGTCGCGCACCTCGAGCAGCGCCGCCTCGCGCGGGGTGGCGCCGCGGTCCGGCCGGTGCCCCGAAGCGAGAAACAGCGCGCGGGTGTAGGGGTGGCGCATCTCGCTGAGCACCGTCCGGGTGGCGCCCGCCTCCACCACCTCGCCCCGCCGCATCACCGCCAGCCGGTCGGCGAGGCCGGCGACCACGGCGAGGTCGTGGGTGATGAAGGCGAGCGCCATGCCGTCCTCGTCGACCAGACGGCGCAGCAGCGCCACGATCTGCGCCTGGGTGGTCACGTCGAGCGCCGTGGTCGGTTCGTCGGCGACCAGGAGCTTCGGCCGGAGCGCGATCGCCATGGCGATGCCGACGCGCTGGCGCTGGCCGCCGGAGAGCTCGTGCGGATAGCGCGACGGCGGAATGCGCTCCGGCGGCAGGCCGACGCGGGCGAGCGTGGCGCGGGCGATCGCCATTGCCTCGCGGCGCGACGCCGCCCCGTGCACCCGCACCGTCTCCGCGACTTGCGCGCCGATCGTCATCAACGGGTTGAGTGCCGTCATCGGCTCCTGAAAGATCATGCCGACCGCGTTGCCGCGCACCGCGCACATCTCGGCCTCCGAGAGCGCCAGGAGATCGCGCCCCGCGAGCCGGATGCGCCCGGTGGCGGTCGCGCCGTGCGGCAGGAGCCGCATGACGGCCAGCGCCGTCATCGACTTGCCCGACCCCGACTCGCCGATGATGCCGAGCACCTCGCCTTCGTCCGCCCCCATCGAGACGTCGCGCAGGATCGGCAGGTCGTGGATCGCGACGCCGAGATGCTCGATCGCGAGCAAGCTCACCACTCGCCGCTCGCGGGTGCGGGCTCGCGCGCCCAGAGAAAGAGCCCGGCTGCGTCGGCGGCGGCGACGGTGGCGGCGAAGTCGAGGATCATCACCCCGCCGGCTTCGACGACGACACCGGCGAGGCCGGCCGCGGCCGCTTTCGCCAGCGTGCCGGGGCCGATTGCCGGCAGATCGAGCCGACGATCCTGCCCGGGCTTCGGCCCCTTGAAGAGCACGCCCTTCGCGCCCTTCGGCCGCACCGGCGCCGCGGTGCGTGCGACGAAGTCGAGCAGCGCGTCGGTGCCCTGGATCGACTCGAGCCCGAGGCAGATGCCGCCGGCGACCACCGCCGCCTGGCCGACGTCGGCAACGCCGAGCGCCGCGACGATCGCCGCCGCCCGCGCGGCGTCGCGCACGTCGGCGTCGGCCGGCACGGCACGGCTGTGCACGCCGGGCGTCGCCGGCAGCTCCGGCAGGATCGCCTGCGGCGCCTGCACGGCGAAGCCCTCGGCCTCGAAGATCCGCGCAACCAGCCGCAGCGTCGAGTCATCGCCGGTGCGGATGCCCGCGAGCAGGCGGGGCGCCAGGCGCAGCATGGTCCAGTCGAAGCGCAGGAGCCGCAGGTGCGGCCGCACGATGCCGCCGGCGAACGTCACCGCACCGATGCCGGCGGCGCGCAGCTCGGCAAAGAGTCGCCCCGGCTTCTCGTAGGCCGCGTGCAGCACCGGATGCCCGGCGAGCCAGTCGAGCGTCACCCCCTCGAACACCACCACCCGGTAGGGCCGGCCCTTGCGCACGCAGTCCGCGGCAAGGAGCCGCGGCAGCTCGCCGCGCCCGGCGACGATGGCGAGCCCGTCGGCGGCCATCGGCGGCTCAGCCTGCGGGAACCGTGAACGAGCGCGCGCTCTCGGTGATGATGAAACGCGCGACCTCGGCCACCAGCGGGTTGCCCGCGTGCTTCTCGGCCGCGCGGCGCACCCGCTCCTGCAGGTTGCCCTCGCCCTCGAACATCTCGGCGAACGCGGCGCGCAGGCCGTTGATCTCGTCGCGGGCCGCACCCCGGCGCTTGAGCCCGACGAGGTTCAGTCCCGCGAGATGCGCGCGCTCGCCCATCACCGAACCGAACGGGATCACGTCGGCGACGACGCCGGCGAGCCCGCCGATCATCGAGCCGCGGCCGAGCCGGACGAACTGGTGCACCGCGGCGAGGCCGCCGATCACCACGTTGTCCTCGACGACCACGTGGCCGCCGAGGGTGGCGTTGTTCGCCATGATGACGCCGTTGCCGATGATGCAGTCGTGCGCGACATGCGTCGACATCATGAAGAGGTTGCCGTCGCCGACGCGGGTGATGCCGCCCCCCGCCTCGGTGCCGGGGTTCATCGTCGTGTGCTCGCGAATCGAGTTGCGCGCGCCGATGACGAGCTCGACCCGCTCGCCGTGGAACTTCAGATCCTGCGGGATGTGGCCGATCGAGGCGAAGGGGAAGATCCGCGTCGCCTCGCCGACAGTGGTGAGCCCGGCGACCGCGACGTGGCTCTCGAGCACCACGCCGGCCCCGAGCGTCACCTCCGGGCCGACCACGCAGTAGGGGCCGATCCGCGCGCCGGGACCGATGACGGCGCCCTCCTCGACGATCGCGGTGGGATGGACCTGGGCCGAGGCGTCGATTGCCATGATCAGCTCTTCGCGCTCGCTTCTTCCTTGGTCAGGATCATCGCGGCGAACTCCGCCTCGGCACAGAGCGTGTCGCCGACCCGCGCCTCGCCGGTGAACTTCCAGATCTTGCCGCGGCCGCGCGCCACGGTGACGTGCAGCTCGAGCACGTCGCCCGGCACCACCGCCTTGCGGAACTTGGCGCTGTCGATCGACATGAAGTAGACGAGGAGATCCTGGTCGATGAGGTCGAGCGTCTCGACCACGAGCACCGCCGAGGTTTGCGCCATCGCCTCGATGATCATCACCCCGGGCATCACCGGCAGCACCGGGAAGTGCCCCTCGAAATGCGGCTCGTTGACGGTGACGTTCTTCACGCCGATGGCGAAGCGGTTGACCTCGATGTTGACGACCTTGTCGATCATCAGGAACGGATAGCGGTGCGGGATCATCCGCCGGATCTTCGCCACGTCGGCCTGCGGCAGGCTCGGGTCTACGGCCAACGCCATCGGTCAGTTTCCTCCATCGTTGCCCGGCACCGCCTCGGACGGCTCCGGGGTGCCTGGCGCGGGTGCCCGCGCCTGCGGCGCGCGGGCGTCGATCTCGGCAATCACCCCTTGAGTGATGTTGAGCGACTGGTCCGCCAAGAGCACGCTGTTCTCGTCGAAGATCGCCTTGGCACCGTAGCGGTCCATCAGCGTCACCAGGATCGGCGCCACCTGAGCGTAGAACTGCCGGCGGCGCTGGTCAAACTCCTGCGCGAGCGTCGCCGCCCGCCCGTCCTGATCCCGCCGCGCCTTCACCACCCGCGCGTCGAACGCGTCCGACAGCTTGCGGAACTCCTCCGGCGCCATCTTCGGCCGGCGGTCGGTCAGCTCCCGCTCCTCCTTCTCGAACGACTGGTCGAGCGCGCGCGCCTCGGCCCGCAGCGCGTCGCGCTCCTTGTCCTCCTCCGCCAGCAGCGCCTGGCCCGACTTCGACGCGGTCAGGAGCCGCTCCTGGTTGATGAACAGGAACGGCACCGGCCCGTCGGGCTCCGGCGCCGGCTGCTGTGGCTCGGGCGCCACGATCGCCGGCGGCGGCGCAAAGAGCTCGCGCGGCGGCGGGGGCGCGATCTGTTCGGCCGCACCGGTGTCGTCCTGCGCCCACGCCGCCGATCCGACCCCCGCGAGCGCCAGCGCCAGCGCCAGCCGCAGCGCCGGCCGGACGAAGCCGCGCTGCACCTCAGAACCGGGTTTGCAGCGTGAAGCGGAACCGCTCGAGCTCGTCGTAGTCCTCGTACTGGAGCGGGAAGGCATAGTTGAACCGCAGCGGCGCGAACGGCGTGTCGATGAAGAGGCTGAGCCCGACCGAGGTGCGCATGTGGAAGGAATCGTCGACGGTGCCCATGCTGCCGTCCTTGTTGTAGAGCAGCCAGAGCGAGCCCGCGTCGGCGAAGACGCCGCCATAGACGCCGTACTGCTCCGGCAACCCGAGCGGGAAGCTCGCGTCGAGCCGCAGCACGCTGTAAGCGTTGCCGCCCACCGCCTCGTTGACCGAGACGTCGGGGTTCGGCCCGCGGACGCACTCGCCGGCGTCGCAGAAGTCGCGCGGCCCGAGCCCGTTTCGGGCGAAGCCGCGGAACGAGTCGCCGCCGGTGGTGAAGCGCTCGGTGATCCGCGTGCCCTGGTCGGAGTAGATGTAGCCGCCCTCGAGCTCGGCCGAGATCACCACCGCCTCCTCGAACAGGCTGCGGTAGACCTTGGCGTTGCCCTGGGTCTTGGAGTTGGTCACGTCGCCGCCGAGGCCCGCGAACTCCTGCGTCAGCGTCAGGATGAAGCCGGCCGTCGGGTCGACCACCGAGTTGCGCCGGTCGTAGGCATAGGTGAACGAGATCGCCGAGGTGGTCTTCTTGCCCTGCTCGTCGCGGATGATCTGCGACGAGGTGTCGAGCACGTCATAGATATCGTCGGTCGAGATCTGGTAGGTCGTGGTCAGCCGGCCGTTCTCGCTGAGCGGAAAGCCGACCTTGGGCTCGAAACCGAGGCTCGAGGTCTGGAACGACTGCTCGTCGAAGTTGCGCTCACGATAGTAGATGTTGAAGCCCGCCAGCAGGTCGCGGTCGAACAGCGCCGGCTCGAAGAAGCCGAACTCGAGGTTGCCGAACTGGGTCGATCCCGAGAACGACGCGGTGACCGTCTGGCCGCGGCCGAGGAAGTTGCGCTCGGTCAGGCTGATCTGCGCCGCGAGACCCTCGCTCGAGGAGTAGGCGCCGCCGAGGCT
>JBDHSS010000024.1:0-18879 GCA_039808205.1 Paracoccaceae bacterium
GCACGCCTGCAGGGCGCGACGCCGCTCGAGGCCGGCGCCGCCGCGACCGACTTCCTGCGGCTGTTCGCGCTGGTCGCCTTCGGCTGGATGTGGGTCCGCATGGCGGGCGCCGCCGCCGCGCTCGGCGACGCCGCGACCGGCGTCGAGCGGCGCAAGCTGGCGCTCGCCCGCTTCTTCGTCGAGCGGATGCTGCCGCAGACCGCGGCGCTCGCCGCCTCGCTCGCCGCCAGCGCGGACTCGACGATGGCGATCGCCGCCGACGAGCTCTGAGCGCAAGCGGACCGGCGGCTTCCCGGCCGCCGATCCGCCGCGGTTCCTCGGTTGTTGTCAATCCGCGGCTTCGCTGCCAATCTCGGCGCCTCAGCGGGGAGGAGCCGGCGGATGATCTCAGGCGGGGCGCTCGTCGTCATCGACGTGCAGAACGACTTCTGCTCCGGCGGGGCCCTCGCCGTCGCCGGCGGCGAGGAGGTGGTGCCGCTCGTCAACCGCGTTGCGCGGGGCTTCGCGGTGCGGGTCTTCACCCAGGACTGGCACTCGCCGGACCACCGCTCGTTCGCGGCGAACCATCCCGGCGCCGCGGAATTCTCCACGACCGCCATGCCCTACGGCGAGCAGGTGCTCTGGCCGGTGCATTGCGTCCAGGGCACGCCGGGCGCCGCCTTCCATCCCGATCTCGCCACAGACGTCGCCGACCTGATCCTGCGCAAGGGCTTCCGGCCCGAGGTCGACAGCTACTCCGCCTTCTTCGAGAACGACCGCGCCACGCCGACCGGGCTCGCCGGCTACCTGCGCGAGCGCGGCACCGGCGAGGTCTGGCTCGCCGGCCTCGCCACCGACTTCTGCGTCGCGCATTCCGCGCTCGACGCCATCGCCCAGGGCTTCGACGTCACGTTGCTCGAGGACGCATGCCGCGCCATCGACCTCGACGGCTCGCTCGCCCGGATGAGCGCGGCGCTGCGCGATCGCGGCGTGCGGTTCGCGCGCGCCGGGGAGCTCGCCGCGGCATGACCGACATCGCCACGCGCGTCTACGATCACGCCTGGCGCATCGACCCGATCGTGCGCTCGCTGCTCGACACCGACTTCTACAAGCTCCTGATGCTGCAGACGGTCTACCGCCGGCACGCCGACGTCCAGGTGAAGTTCTCGCTCATCAACCGCTCGGTGACCGTGCCGCTCGCGAGCCTGATCGACGAGGCCGAGGTGCGCCAGCAGCTCGACCACATCCGCGGCCTCAGGCTCACCCGCGGCGAGTCGACCTGGCTGCGCGGCAATACCTTCTATGGCAAGCGCTGGATGTTCGGGCCCGACTTCATGGCGTGGCTCGAGGGCTTCCAGATGCCCGAGTATCGCCTCGAGCGGAAGGGCGACCAGTACGAGCTGACCTTCGAGGGCTCGTGGCCGGAAGTGATGATGTGGGAGATCCCCGCCCTCGCCGTCCTCATGGAGCTGCGCTCGCGCGCCGTCCTGCGCGGCATGGGCAAGTTCGAGCTGCAGGTGCTCTACGCCCGCGCCACCGCCCGGCTCTGGGAGAAGGTCGAGCGGCTGCAGAAGCTGCCCGACCTGCGCCTTTCCGACTTCGGCACGCGGCGGCGGCACTCGTTCCTGTGGCAGGACTGGGCGGTGCAGGCGATGATCGAGGGGCTCGGCGAGCGGTTCTCCGGGTCGTCGAACTGCCTCATCGCCATGCACCGCGACATCGAGGCGATCGGCACCAATGCCCACGAGCTGCCGATGGTCTATGCCGCCCTCGCCCGCGACGATGCCGAGCTCGCCGCCGCCCCCTACCGCGTGCTCGAGAACTGGCACAAGGACTACGACGGCAACCTCCGGATCATCCTGCCCGACACCTATGGCTCGCAGGGCTTCCTCGACCGCGCGCCGGACTGGCTCGCGTCCTGGACCGGCATCCGCATCGATTCGGGCGTGCCCGAGGACGGCGCCGAGACCGCGATCGCCTGGTGGCAGAGCCACGGTCAGGATCCGCGCGAGAAGCTCGTCATCTTTTCCGACGCGCTCGACGTCCCTCGCATCGAGGCGCTCTATGCCCGCTTCCACGACCGGGTGAAGCTGTCCTTCGGCTGGGGGACGCTGCTCACCAACGACTTCCGCGGCCTGGCGCCGCACGACGCGCTCGCGCCGTTCAGCCTGGTCTGCAAGGCGGTCAGCGCCAACGGCCGGCCAACCGTCAAGCTCTCCGACAACCCGGCCAAGGCGGTCGGCCCGGCCGACCAGATCGCACGCTACAAGCGCGTGTTCGGCGTGGGGGCGCAGACGGCCCAGCCGGTCCTGGTCTGAAGCCGGGCGCCGCGCGTCCCTCGAACGCCCAAGACCCGCCCCCCGGAGGGGAGCGGGTCTCTCGTCTCGACGAGGCGGGCGGTCAGTGCGCCGGGGCGACCCCGTCCGGGAGGGGCGACTTCGGGCCGTTGCCGTCGGTCGCGTCCTGGTTCCAGCTCTCGGCGGCGGCGCGGGTCGCTGCGTAGGTGCCGAAGCCACTGCGGAAGATCAGCACGCTGATGATGCCGGCAGTCACGCAGGTGATGACGATCGCAAGGCCGATCTTCGAGGGATCGCGCAGCACGTAGTCGGTGAGGAGGCCGACCGCGACCGGGCCGAAGCCGGCGCCGATGATGTTGAGGGTGCCGGTGTAGAGGGCGGCAACCTGGCCCCGCATCGGCGGCGGCGCGGTGTCCTGGATGATCGACGGGCCGACGCCGAGCAGCGAGAAGGAGAACGCCGCGGCCAGAGCGAGAAAGACGACGGTGAGGAGGGGGCTGCCGGCGTAGACCATGCCGGTGCTGGTGATCGCCATGCCGGCGCTGCAGAGCGCACCGACGCGCAGGTTGGCATGGTCGACCCCCTTGCGACGCCAGCGGTCGGCGAGGCCGGTCGCGGAGAGCACGCCGATCGGACCGGCGAAGGTGATGATGATGCCGAGCGCCTTGCCGATCTGCGGATAGGTCCAGCCGAGATCGCGGACGAAGTAGGTGGGCGTCCAGCCGGCCCAGGCGTAGATGGTCAGGGTGTAGAAGCCGACGCCGAGCAGGGCGGCGGTGAACGAGGTGCGGTGCGCCTTGAGGTAGGCGACGGTCTCGGAGACCGGCACGCCCGTGGTCGGGGTGCCAGCGGCGGCGCCGGCGCGGCGCGGTTCCGGCACGAAGAGCATCAGGAGCGCGATGACGATGCCGGGCAGGCCGACGGCGATGAAGGTCGCCTGCCAGGGCAGGAGCTGGCCCACGATCGGCAGCGACGCCGGGGAAGCGGTGAAGACGCCGAGCAGCAGGCCACCGGCGAGCAGGCCGATGCCGGCACCGAGCGGACCGCCGGCGCCGAAGACGCCCATGGCACGGCCACGCTTGTCGGCCGAGAAGAGATCGGCGAGCAGCGACACGGCGCCGGGGATCAGCACCGCCTCGCCGACGGCGACGCCGGTACGGGCCACGAGCAGGTGCCAGAAGTCGGTCGCGAGGCCGCTCGCGGCGGTGGCGAGGCTCCAGGCCGCGATGCCGACGGCGATGATGAGGCGGCGGTTGCCGCGGTCGATCAGCCGCGAGATCGGCAGGCCCATGATCGCGTAGAAGGCCGCGAAGGTGAAGCCGTGCAGGAGACCCATCTGGGTGTCGTTGACGCCGAGCGACTTCTGGATCGGCCCGACCAGCAGGGTCAGGATCTGCCGGTCCATGATCGAGAAGATATAGGCGAGCAGCAGGATTCCGACGGCGTACCACGCCCAGCCGGATTGGGTTGCCGCATCGGCGGCGGGGTTCGATTTCTTCATCGGTTGATTTCCTACGGGTTCGAATGATGTCTGGCAGGAGGCGTCCGCCGGCAGGGTCCGGCGGCAGTGTCTCGTGAAGTCGACTTCCGGCAGCGGCGCCCTCAGCTCGAGGAGCGCTCCCCGTCCGGCTCGGACATGCGACGCAGCGCCGCGAGCGTCACGCAGGTGCGCTGCATCGCAGCGGGACAGGTGATCTCGCGCCCGTTGACCGCCGCACAGATCGAGGCCAGGCGGGCACAGGTCGGGATCGGGGTGGTCGATCCGCCCGAAGTCTGCAGGTTCATCGCGTTTCCTCCATCACGGCACGTGTTGGCCTTGATGATGGGAAGGTACCGTGCACCTCGCCGCCGGTCCCCCCACCCGTGGTAGGGGGTGGGACTTGTCGGGGAGGGGGGACCCGGGCTCTCTTGCGTCGGAGCCCTTGGTCCGCACGAAGCCGCTCGGCACTGCCTCCGCCACCGGAACGAGCCCGCTCCAGTGGCACCGAACGCTCCGCTTCGGGGCGACGCGACCGCGCGGCCTCCCGGTGGGGAGGTCGCGTGCTCTGGTGGCGGTCGCGCCCCCTTGTTCCGGCGCGACCCCGGTCGGGGTCGCGCTGCCTTGAGTGCTGCCTCAGAACGGCCGGTCGCCGATGATGCCGGCGCGCTCGAGGTTGCGCACCGCCGGCCAGAAGTCCTGCACCGCGTAGTGCTGCGTGCTGCGGTTGTCCCAGATCGCGACGGTGTTCTTCCGCAGCCGGCGGCGCACCTGGAACTCGGGAACGCTGGCCTGACTGACCAGGTAGTTGAGGAGCTGGCTCGCGCCCGGCGCGAAGTCCTGCCCGAAGCGCACGTTCTCGGGCGTATGGAAGTTGGTGAAGTGGGTGGTGAAGGCGTTGACGAAGAGCACCTTCTCGCCGGTCTCGGGGTGGGTGCGCACCACCGGATGCTCGGGGTCGGGGTACTGCGCCTTGATGGCCAGGCGCTTCTCGAGCGGCATGGCGGCGCCGAAGGTCGCCTCGATGCTGTGCCGGGCGCGAAGGCCCGCGATCTGCGACTGGATGTGCTCGGGCAGGCGCTCGTAGGCCAGCGCCATGTTCGCCCAGATCATGTCGCCGCCGACCGCGGGAGCTTCGGTGCAGCGAAGGACCGCGCCGAGCTGCGGCGCCTCGCGCCAGGTGGTGTCGCAGTGCCAGGCGTTCTCGTACTGCTCGGCGCGGCTCTCGGGGCCCTTGTGAATCAGCACGAGGCCCGGATGATCGGGGTCGCTTCCCACCACCGGATGGTCCTCGAGCGCCCCGAAGCGGCTCGCGAAGACGACGTGCTCGGCGCGGGTGATGTCCTGATTCTCGACGAACAGCACCTTGTGCTTGAGGAGCAGCGACTTGATCTCGTCGAAGAGGTCGGCATCGCGCGCGGCGTCGCCGAGGTGGACGCCGTGCAGCTCGGCGCCGATGGCGCAGGTCAGCGGCTCGACGACGATCCTGGTGGTGCGGACGACGGCGGGGGTGGCGACGGCAGTTTCGCTCATGGCGTTTCTTCTCCCTTGGTAGAACTGGATTGCGGCAGGACCGGGCGTTTCCGGGCCTGCCATCGGTGCGTTTGTGGTATGGACGGGCGCGGTTTGGACGGGCGCGGTCTGGACGGGCGCGGCGATCAGGCGGCCTGGGCAGCGCGGGGCCGGGCGGCCGGGCGCAGGCCCTGGAGCTCGGCGGGCACGCCGACCTTCTCGTTGGAGCGCATCTTGTCGATGAAGAGGCGGATGCAGCCGCCGCAGCGCGGCGCCTTGCCGAGGGCACGATAGATCTTGCTGGGCGTGACCGCGGCCTTGGCGTCGGAGGCGAGCATCCAGTCGATCGCATTGTGAATGTCGCGGTCGGTCACGCCGGTGCAGGAGCAGACGATCATGATCAGAACCCCCGGCCAGCGAACGCGGCGCGCGCGGCGGCGGGCAGGTGGGCGGCGGTGGTGGTGCGGTTCTGGTTCATGTCGGCGTCTCCCGTCCGGTAGCGTGTGCTCATGGGATAGACACTACCGGCGGGAGGGCCGCCCCGCCCCCCACTTGCAGGGGGGGCCTTTGCGCGAGGAGGGGGGCCTGCGGTGGGGTTGTCTGCTGCTTCGAATCGGGGGGGTGATGCGGAGCCGTTGGCGACGGCGCCACGGAGCCGTGGCAGTCGGGTGCCACGAATTCGAGCAGCAGGAGGCGCGGCGGCGCGTCGGCGAGCGCGGCGCATTCGCTCTGCGCGAGCGCGCCGCCGTCGAGCCACGGCAAGCGAAAGCCAGCGTCGCGCCGGTTTCCCGGGCGGCGCTGGCGAGGCGGTGGAGGAGCCTTATGCGGCGCGCGACTTGCGTTTCGAATCGAGCGCGATGACGGTGCAGGCGGAGTCGTTGGCAACGACGGCGCGGCGGAGCCGCGGCAGCCGGGTGCCGTCGCCCTCGATCTGGGCGAGGAGGTTCTGCAAGAGGCGCGGCGGTGCGGCGACGAGCGTGGCGCCTTCGTTCTCGGCGAGCGTGCGTAGCGAGCCGCCGTCGAGCCACGGGCCAGCGAAGACCAGCGTCGCCCCTGCCTCCCAGGCGGCGCTGGTGACGGTCCAGCCAGAGGGCTGCCACATGGGCATCGCCGACAGCACCACCTGCCTACCGTCGGGAATGAGGGTCGGAACGGCGTGCGGCAATGGCGCGAGGACGCCGTCGTGGCCGGGTTCGGCCAGCGCGGCCAGGGTCTTCTCGTCGAGCGTGGGCCAGTCGAACGCATCCGAGCCGCTGGCGAGAAGCTCCTCGTAGCAGACGAGCACACCGGTCGCCGGCGGCACCGGCATGTTGGCGCGGTCGGTCATCGCGACGAGGACGGTCGCGGCGGGCAGCCGCGGGGCGATCTCCTCGATGAGCGGCATGAACGACAGGTCAAAGAACACCATGCGGGAGCCGTGCTCCAGCGCCCTCTCGACGATCGTGTCGGGATGGAGGTTCGGGTCGAGCGCATGCACCGTCACGCCGCAGCCACCGGCGGCGAAGGCGATCTCGAGATGGCGGTGGCCAGTCCAGGCCAGGGTCGCCACCCGGTCGCCGGGCGCCAGCCCGGCGGCGCCCAGAGCGGCCGCGAGCCGGCGCGCTCGCGCGGCCAGCTCGGGACGGGTCAGGCGGCAAAGGTCGCCTTCCACGCGATGCGAGATGACCTCGCGATCGTCGAAGTCGTGGGCATGCGCCAGGAGTGCAGCTGCCGGCGACGGCCGGCGAACGGCAGGCCCGTTCATGGTGGCTCGTTCCTCGATCAAGGTTTGAGAACCGTCGCCCCGACGGTGCGGCGCGACTCGAGGGCGCGGTGCGCCTCGGCGGCGTCGGCGAGCGCGAAGGTCTGGCTCGGCTCGCTGGCGATCTGGCCGGCGAGCACCCAGCCGAAGACCTCGCGCGCCATGTCGAGCATGTGCGAGCGCGGGGTGGCGTAGTGGACCATCGCCGGGCGGGTCAGCCAGAGCGAGCCCTTGACCGCGAGGAGCGTGGTGTCGATGACGACCGGGCCCGACGAGGTGCCGTTGCTGACCAGCGTGCCGCGCGGCTGCAGGCTGTCGAGCGAGGCCATCAGCGTGTCCTTGCCGACCGAGTCGTAGACGACCGGCACGCCCTTGCCGTCGGTGATCTCGCGGACGCGCTTGGCGATGTCCTCGCGCGAGGTGACGATCACGTGGGCGCAGCCGTTGGCGCGGGCGATCTCGGCCTTCTCGTCGGTGCTGACGGTGCCGATCATGGTGACGCCGAGCGCGCGGGCGAGCTGGCTGGCGATGGTGCCGACGCCGCCGGCGGCGGCGTGGTAGAGGATCGTCTCGCCGCCCTTGAGCGGATAGACCTGCCGGAACAGGTACTGCGCGGTCATTCCCTTCATCATCAGCGTGGCCGCGGTCGAGTCCTTCACGCCGTCCGGAATCGGGATCAGCACGTCAGCCGGCATCACCCGCACGTCGGAATAGGCGCCCTGCGGCCCGAGGAGATAGCCGACCCGGTCGCCCGGGCGGATGTCCTCGACGCCGGGGCCGACCGCCTCGACGACGCCGACGGCGTCCGAGCCGAGACCGTTCGGCAGCGGCATCGGATAGCGGCCGGTGCGGAAGTAGACATCGATGAAGTTCACCGCGACATAGGTGTGCCGGACCCGCGCCTCGCCCGGACCGGGCTCGCCGATCTCGACCTGCTCGAGGCGGAGCACTTCCGGCCCGCCGAGCTCGTGAATGCGAATGGCGTAGGACATAGCGGGTTCCTTCCTGCGGGAGTTACCGGGGGGTCAGGCGACCACCCCGGCTCCGGTTTCGAGTTCAGCGATCAGGCGCTCGGCCATCGGCCATTCGCCGTAGCCCGAGGCGGGATTGAGATGGCCGACCTCGCCGAGGTCGACGAGGCGCGAGCCCCAGCCGCGGGCAAGCTCCGCCACGCGGTCGAAATCGCCGAGCGGGTCGTTGCGGCTCGCCGCGACGATGCTCGGGAACGGCAGCCGGGCGCGCGGCACCGGCAGCCAGCCGCCGGCCTGAAGCGCGGCGATGGTCGGATAGCCTGCGGGCATCGGTCGCTCGAAGTCGGGCGGCGTCGCGAGCAGCGCGCCGAGCACCGGCCGGCGGGTCTGCTGCGCCCAGTGCGCCAGCATCACGACCCCGCCGCTGTGGGCGACGATGACGAGCGGTCCCTCGACCGCCTGCGCCTCGCGCTCGATCTCGGCGCAGCGCGCCGCGCAGTCGAGGTCTTCACGCCCCATCGGGGGCACGGTCCGGACCCGCGGCAACCGCTCGCCGAGCACTGTCTGCCAGTGCTCGGCGACGTGGTCGCGAAGGCCCGGGACGATCAGGACGGTCGCCCCGGACATGGCTGCCTCACTCGGCCGCGCGCAGCAGGCCCCGCTGGCCCGCGACCCGGTTCGGCGCGAAGCCGTTCCGCGCCAGCGTCTCGTCCGCCGAGTTGTAGAACTCGCCGATCCGGTAGATCTGCCGGGCTTCCTTGCCGTTGGCGATGTCGCGGCCGAACTCGTCGGCGATCTTCACGATCTGCTCGATCTGGCCGACGGTGCCGAACTTCGCCGTGCGCCGCTGGTTCCAGATGTTGTCCTCGATGCCGACGCGGACGTGCAGGCCCATCGCCATCGCCATCATGTTCATCGGCAGCACGTTCAGCATCGACGACTCGAGGGTCAGAACCGCGCCGTCCGGAACCGCGCGGACGAAGTTCGCGAGGTTGTAGATGTTCGGCGCGTCGAAGCCGCCACCGATCGCGACCCAGGTCAGGATCAGCGGCACGTTGCAGGTGCCCCGGCGCATCATCCGCTCGACGGTCTCGAGCTGGGTGATGTTGGCGAGCTGGAAGTGCGTCTGGATGCCGTTCGCCGACAGCCGGCGGATGTGCTCCTCGACCCACTCCGGCCCGGCCGGGATCGTCATCTCGCGGTAGGCCTCGTAGAGCATCGGCTCGGCGAGCGAGGTGCCGGCGATGTCGGCGTCGGTCATCTGCTCGACGATGTTCATCTGGTTGGTGTTGATCGCGATCGTCACCTGGTCCGGCGTCGGCGACAGCTCGGCCAGCATGTGCCGGGTGTCGTCGGAGAGCCACTTCGCCTCGGCGCCCTCACCCTCGGGGGCGAAGGAGATCGAGCCGCCGACCTGCAGGATCATGTCCGGCACCGCGTCACGGATCCGCGCCAGCGCCTCGTTGAACATCGACAGGCGCTTGGAGCCCTTGCCGTCGAGCTCGCGGACGTGCAGGTGCAGCACGGTCGCGCCGGCGTTGTAGCAGTCGACGGCCTTCTGGACGTGCTGCTCCATCGTCAGCGGGATGTCCTCGGGGAAGTCCGCGAGATCCCACTCCGGGCCGTACGGCGCGGCGGTGATGACGAGCTTTTCCTGGTTTTCGGGGAAGTTCGAGCCATCCATGAAGTTCATGGTCAGGTCCTTTCAGGTTGTGACGTAGGGGTCAGGGTCGTCAGTAGGGGAGGTCGCCGATGATGCCCGCGCGCTCCATCTTCCGGTGGCAGGGCGGATAGTCCATCACCGCGTAGTGCTGCGTGCTGCGGTTGTCCCAGAACGCCACCGAATTCGGCTTCCAGCGCCAGCGCACCTGGAACTCGGGAACGAAGGCCTGGCTGACCAGGTAGTTGAGGAGCTGGCTCGCGCCCGGCGAGTAGTCCTGGCCGAAGCGCACGTTCTCGGCGGTGTGGAAGTTGGTGAAGTGGGTGGTGAAGGCGTTGACGAAGAGCACCTTCTCGCCGGTCTCGGGGTGGGTGCGCACCACCGGATGCTCTGGGTCCGGGTACTGGGCCTTGAGCGCGAGCCGCTTCTCGACCGGCATCGCCGCGCCGAAGCTCGCCTCGATGCTGTGGCGGGCGCGCAAGCCCGCGATCTGCGTCTTGATGTGCTCGGGCAGGCGCTCGTAGGCGGCCACCATGTTGACCCACATCGTGTCGCCCCCGACCTCGGGGGCCTCGACGCAGCGCAGCACGCAGCCGAACGGCGGCCGCTCGCGCCAGGTCGCGTCGGTGTGCCAGGCGTTCTCGTAGCGGTCGTTCGGGGTGTCGGGCGACTTGTAGATCCGGACCAGGCCGGGGTTCTCCGGGTCGCTGCCGGCGACGGGGTGATCCTCGAGCTCGCCGAAGTGGCGGGCGAAGGCGACGTGCTCGGCGCGGCTCATGTCCTGGTCGCGGAAGAAGAGCACCCGGTGCTTCAGGAGCAGCCCGCGAAGCTCGGCGATGATGTCGGCGTCGCGGGACGCCTCGCCGATGTCGACGTTCAGGATCTCGGCGCCGATCGTGCAGGTCAGCTGCTCGACCTTGATGGCGCTCAGCCGTGCTGCGCCCGAGACCTTGGCAGGAGCGGCAAGCTCGGTCGCGCCCTCAACCACTGCAGTCATTCGTTCTTCCTCCTCATCGAGCCGGTCCCCCTCCGGGCCGGATCGCCCGTCCGCCGGCCGGCTTCGTGTTGCCTAGATAGCGCCGGGGTGCCCGCCGGATCCCCCCACCTGAAGAGGGGGGGTGTCAGGCCCGAGGGGTGGGCCTCAGGCCGCCGCCAGAATCCCCATGAGCCGCGCGCGCGACACGACCTGCTTGCGGGTGCCGGCGCTCAGCTTGGCGAAGAGGTTCTTCACGTGCCATTTGACGGTATCCTCGTGGATGTTCATCGTCAGGCCGATCTCCTTGTTCGACAGGTTGCGCGCCAGCAGCTCGAGCACCTCGCGCTCCTTGGGCGTCAGCGCCGTCGAGCGCGCGATGAGGTCCGCGTCCGCTGGTGCCGGCGCCGGCGCCGCCGACGCGCGCGCCGGCTTGGGCGAGGGTTGCACGGCGTCCTGCGCCCGTGCCGCGATCCGCTCGATCCGCTCGCCGAGGAGCGGATGCGCGGCCTCGAACGCGCGCATGAGGCCATAGACCCGGGCGAGCTCGAGCGCCTCCTGCGCCAGCCCCGAGCCGTCCTCGCCGCTCAGGTGCAGCACCAGCGCCCGGAAGCCGAGCGTCTCGATGTAGAGGCGCTGCCGCTTGACCGCGCGCGCGGTGGCGTTGGCGCGCTCGAACGGCGCCCGCGCGGCCTTCCAGTCGCGCGCGGCGATCGCGACGTAGCCTTCGGCCATCTCGCGGTAGACGGTGACGCCAGTCCACCAGAGCGGCCCGCGCGAGACGTTCTCCGCGGCGAGCAGCTCGTCGATCCGCGCCAGTAGGTTCCGGCAGGTCTCGGCGCGGTAGTGGCGCGCGTGCAGCATCACCTGCTCGGTCAGCGCCACCACGCGAAGGCGCGGCAGGGCGCGGTGCTCGCCGACGGCGTAGAGCGCTTCCAGCATGTCGAGCCCCTGTGCCTCGCTGCGCTCCGCCACCACGAGCGCGAGCGTGCGGAAGGCGAGCAGCACCGCCTCCGGCAGGCCGCTGCGCTCGAGCACGTCGAGCCGGTTCGCCAGCACGAGCTCGGCCTCGCGCGACTGGCCCCTCGCCCAGAGCGCGGCGGCGAGCAGCGCCGCAAGCATGCAGGAGAAGCGGTTGCGCCGGCCGAAGTCGGCATCCGCCTGCAGCAGCGCCGGCTGCAGGATGCGCTCGGCGAGCAGCACCTGCCCCTCCCACAGATAGCTGAGGCCGATCATGAACTCGCCCCAGCGCGTGAGGTAGCCGGGCGCCTCGCCGTTCCCGACCGGTGCGCGCTGCTGCCTGAGCCGCGCCATCGCCGGCTCGCCGCCGATGAGCGCGCGGTAGGCGGAGCGGTTCGCGTGGATCTTCAGAAGCCACGAGTCGGTCAGCGGCGGGTCGACGGCCCAAGGATCGTGCAGCGCCGCGAACAGGTCGGGATCGTCGGCAAAGGCGGCGGCGCCGGCGCGGACCAGCGCGCACTCGCAGCGAACCTGGTCGTCGATGTCGTTGCGAGCGAGCACCTGCGCCACCAGCCGCTCCGCCTCCTCGTGGCGCTCGCCGATCGCGAACGACCAGGCGGCGGCGAGCAGGAGCCGCGGCCGGGCGTCGGTCTCGGCGTGCGGGATGATCTTGAACCAGTGCTGCACGTCCTCGACCCGGCCGCGCGTCATCAGCGAGTCGTAGAGGCTCCGCTCCGCGAGGTCGCAGGCCCAGTCCCGCCGGCCGGCAGCCAGCGCCTGCTGCGCCGCGGCGGCGAGCATGTCGTGATCCGAAAGCCACTGTGCCGCCCGGACGTGGACCGCGGCGCGGTCGTCGGCCGAGAGGTCGGCGAACCGCTCGCGCAGCGCGTCGCGCGCCAGCGCGTGCAGCCGCAGCCACTCGCCGTGCTCGCCGGCGACCAGCACCGGCGTGGTCGCCGCGATCCGGTTCAGGCGCTCCGCCGCGTCCGGCGCCTCGCCGACGACGGCGGCGAGGGCGGGCGTGAAGTCCTCGAGCACGGAGAGGCGGGTCAGGAAGGTGAGGTCCACCGGATCGAGGTTCGCGAGCAGGATCCCGACCAGCCGTTCCCGCAGGTGGCCTGACTGCCGCAGCAGCGCCTCGGCCGCGGCCTGCGGCTGGCGGTCGGCCGCCATCACCGCCAGCACCAGCTGGATGCCGAGCGGCCAGCCGTCGGCCATCTCGTGCAGCCGCACCGCAAGCCCGGGATCGAAGTCGGCGCCGAAGCGCTGGCGCACCAGCGCGATCGTCTCGTCGACGTCGAAGCGCAGGTCGGCGGCGCCGATCGTTGCGCACTGGCCGTAGGCCACGAGGTCGCCGAGCCCGGCCGGCACCTGGCCGCGGGTGCCGATCACCGCCCTGAGGTTGGGCGGCAGGTTGCGCAGCACGTAGGCCAGCCCCTCGAACGACTCCCGCGGCAGCCGTTCCGCATCATCGAGCACGAGCACGGTGTCGAGCGCCGAGCGCGCGACCTCGGCCAGCCATTCGGTCAGCCCCTCCACCGGGTCCGGCGGCGGCGCGGCCAGCAGCGACTGGCCGAAGCTCGGCCGGCAGGCGGCGGCGCCGAAGCCGGCGACGAGGCTCCTGAGCAGCTCGCGCGGATCGTCGGTCGGATTCGCGGTCAGCCAGAGCACGATCGCCCCGGTGCCGAGGCACTCGCGGCGCCACTGAGCCAGCAGCGACGACTTGCCGTAGCCCGCGGGCGCCTGCACGAAGATCGCCGGCACGTCGCGGAAGCGGCCCGAGGCGAGCAGGAGCCGCGGCCGGGTCAGCACGTCGCGCTGGATGCGCGGCGCCATGGCCTTGAGCAGGAGCCCCGCCTCGGCCGCCTGGCCGGAAGCGTCCTCGACCGCTACGAGCTCTTTCGTCGGCATGGCTGCCGGCCCCCCGGTTCCGACCGCGTTTCATGGGGTACCCGATTCCCGCGCACCGGTCCAATGGATTGCGCCGGATTGCTACGACTGGACGTCGGCGCGATGGTGTCGCTGAAGGATTTGGCTCTGTCGGCGACACCCAGCGCGCCTTCGCCTCGGCGGGTCCCGCGCTCCACCGAACGGCACGGCGACCGCCTGCGTCCGCTTTCCGGGCGGGGACTCGCGAGGCCAAGTCTCGCTACGGATGGGGCGCCTCCTGGCCACGAACGCCAGCGGCCCGCCGCGCTCCGATCAGCGCGGCGGGCCGCCGTTCACGAAAGAGGTATCCGCCGCCGCCGGCGGCGGCGTCCGTCAGGCGGCGCCGACCTGGAGCGGGCGGCCGCCGGGCAGCTCGATGTTGATCTCGAGCGTCGAGAGGTCGTCGCCGCGCTCGAGCCTGATGTCGACCTCGTCGCTGCCGACACGCATGTACTTCTGCACCACCTCGAGGATGTCGCGCTGCAGGAGCGGCAGGTAGTCCGGGCCCGAGCGGTCGCCGCGCTCGTGCTGGAGCAGGATCTGCAGCCGCTCCTTGGCGGTGTCGGCCGAGGAGTTCGGGCGGGACCAGCGCAGGAAGGACAGCATCGTCATGCCGTGCGCCTCAGCAGCCGCTGGAACAGCCCGGCGCGCTCCGGCTGGATCTTCATCTCGATCTGCTCGCCGATCAGCCGCGAGACCGCGTCCTCGTAGGCCTTGCCGGCGTTCGACTTGGCATCGAACACGACCGGCGTGCCGACGTTCGAGGCCTTCAGGACGGCGGTGCTCTCGGGGATGATGCCGAGCAGCGGAATCGACAGGATCTCGAGGATGTCCTCGACCTTCATCATCTCGCCGCGGGCGACCCGCGCGTGGTCGTAGCGGGTAAGGAGGAGGTGCGCCTTGACGCCCTCGCCCTTCTCGGCGCGGTTGGTCTTTGCCGACAGGAGCCCGAGCACGCGGTCGCTGTCGCGGACCGAGGAGACCTCGGGGTTGGTCACCACCACCGCCTCGTCGGCGTAGTACATCGCGAGCTGCGCGCCGCGCTCGATGCCCGCGGGGCTGTCGCAGATGATGTAGTCGAACTGCTGGCGCAGCTCGTTCAGCACCTTCTCGACGCCCTCGCGCGTCAGCGCGTCCTTGTCGCGGGTCTGCGAGGTCGGCAGCACCGACAGGTTGTCGAGCCGACGGTCCTTGATCAGCGCCTGGGGCAGCTTCGCGTCGCCCTGGATCACGTTGATGAAGTCGAAGACCACGCGCCGCTCGCAACCCATGATCATGTCGAGGTTGCGCAGGCCGACGTCGAAGTCGATGACGACGGTCTTGTGGCCACGCATCGCGAGGCCCGCGCCGATGGCGGCAGTCGACGTGGTCTTTCCGACGCCGCCCTTGCCGGATGTGACTACGATGATCTTGGCCAAGCGGTGATCCTCTCCTGCTCTGAGGTTGCTCTCTGGGGGGTTACTTGAGAAGCTCGATCTGGAGCGTTTCGTCATTGAGGAGCGCCTGGACACGCTGGCCGCGAACGCCGGCGGGGAGGTCCTCGCTGGTGCGGTAGAGCCCGGCAATGGCGATCAGCTCCGCCTCGAGGCTCTGGCAGAAGATCCGGGCGCTCCGGTCGCCATTGACGCCGGCGAGCGCGCGGCCGCGCAAGGGGCCGTAGACGTGGATGTTGCCCTGCGCGATCAGCTCGGCGCCGGGGCTGACCGAGGCCAGCACCACGAGGTCGCCGCGGTCGGCGAAGATGCGCTGGCCCGAGCGCACAGGCTCGGTGATGATGAGGCTCGACGCGGGCCCGGGCTCGGGCGTCGGCTCGGCTTTCGCGGGCGCGGCAGGCTCAGTTGGGGCGGTGCCGCCGCGCTCGAGCTTGGCCTCGCGGCCGCTCGGCAGCGTCACGAGGCCGGCGCCAAAGGCGGCGGTGCCCTGCTCGGGGCTGGCGTTCTGGACGCCGACCGCGGCGAGCCGGCGCGCGCGCAGCTGGCGGACGAGCTTCACGAAGTCGGCCTTGCCGTCGAGCCCGGACGCGTGCTCGAGGTCGAGCACCAGCGGCGCGTTGACGAAGAAGTGCGGCGCCTGGCGCATCAGCGTGTCGAGCGCCTCGAAGAAGGCCTTGCCGGCCTCGCCGGTCACCCGGATCACCACCGCGGTGAACGACCGGCCGCGGACCTGGACCGGCTGGGCGGCCACGGTCGCCGCGCTGGCCATTTCCGGCGATTCGAGGGGCTGAACGTTCACGCCTGATCCTGCTGCCTGCTGCACGCATCGGGTGCGCTGCGACTCTCTCCCCCTATATTATGGGCTATGCCGGGAGTGGCAACCCACTATATCGAGGTTGGGACGATTCTGCGCGAACTCGCGCGCGGGGTTGCACGGGTGAGGCGCGGCGGTGCGTCAGCCCGAAGGGGCGCGCCGCGGTCGGGCCTGCCGCCGGGCGGCCGCGGCCTCCTCGCAGAGCGCGTCGAGCCGCGGCCGGAGCAGCGCCATCGGATGCGCACGCAAGCTCAGCCGGAGCGCGGTGTAGTCGGCGACGAGCTCCTCGCCGAGGGTCATCGGTGGCAGCGTCGCCGGCGCGCCGTCGTCCTCGGCCTCGAGCCCGTCGAAGAGCGGCAGCGGCGCCTCGCCGCCGATCGCGCGCACCTGCCAGAGCGCGGCGCGACGGTCGAGGCCGAGGCTCGCGAAGGCGTCCGCCTCGGCGAGACGGGCGAGGAGCCGCGGCGGCGTGCCGGCCCGGCGCCAGACCGAGGCAGCGTCGCGGTAGCCGTTGCCGCGCGCCGAGGCGATCCAGTCGGCATCGTCGCGCGGCATCCCCTTGATCTGGCGGAAGCCGAGGCGCAGCGCGAGGCCGTCGCGCCCGTCAGGCTCGAGCACGTTGTCCCAGTAGCTCGCGTTGATGCAGACCGGCCGCACCGTCACCCCGTGCGCGCGCACGTCGCGCACGATCTGCGCCGGCGCGTAGAATCCCATCGGCTGCGAGTTGAGGAGCGCGCAGGCGAAGATCGCCGGATGGTGGCACTTGAGCCAGGCCGAGGCGTAGACGATGAGCGCGAAGCTCGCCGCGTGGCTCTCGGGAAAGCCGTAGGAGCCGAAGCCCTCGATCTGGCTGAAGCAGCGCTCGGCGAAGTCGGCCGGATAGCCGTTGGCCGCCATGCCGGCGAGGAAGCGGTCGCGGAAGGTGTGGATGGTGCCGGTCTTCTTGAAGGTGGCGAGCGCGCGGCGCAGCCGGTCGGCCTCCTCGGGGGAGAAGCCCGCGCCGATGATGGCGATCTGCATCGCCTGCTCCTGGAAGAGCGGCACACCGAGGGTCTTCTTCAGCACCCCGCCAAGGGCGTCGGAGGGGAATTCCACCGTCTCCTCGCCGCGGCGCCGGCGCAGGTAGGGATGCACCATGTCGCCCTGGATCGGGCCGGGACGCACGATCGCCACCTCGATGACGAGGTCGTAGAAGGTGCGCGGGCGCAGCCGCGGCAGGAAGTTCATCTGCGCCCGGCTCTCGACCTGGAACACCCCGAGCGAGTCGGCGCGGCAGAGCATGTCGTAGACCGCCGGATCCTCGGCCGGCAGCGTCGCCAGCGTGTAGCGCGTGCCGGTGTGCGCGGCGAGCAGGTCGAGCGCCTTGCGCACGCAGGTGAGCATCCCGAGCGCCAGCACGTCGACCTTGAGGATGCCGAGCGCGTCGATGTCGTCCTTGTCCCAGCAGATGACGGTGCGGTCCTCCATCGCCGCGTTCTCGATCGGCACCAGCGCGTCGAGGCGGCCCTCGGTGACGACGAAGCCGCCGACGTGCTGCGAGAGGTGGCGCGGAAAGCCGATGATCTCCTCGACAAGCTCCATGGTCAGCGCGAGGCGCCGGTCGGCCGGGTCGAGGCCGAGCTCGATGAGCCGCTCCGCCGGCAGGGTCTCGGCGCCCCAGCCCCAGACCTGCGAGGACAGCGCCGCGACGGTGTCGCGCGAGAGCCCCATCGCCGTGCCGACCTCGCGCAGTGCGCGCTTGGCGCGGTAGTGGATCACCGTGGCGCAGAGCCCCGCGCGCTCGCGGCCGTAGCGGCGATAGATGTACTGGATCACCTCCTCGCGGCGCTCGTGCTCGAAATCGACGTCGATGTCGGGCGGCTCGTCGCGCGCCTCGGAGACGAAGCGCTCGAAGACCATGGTGCCGATCTCCGGGCTGACCGAGGTGACGCCGAGCGCGAAGCAGACGACCGAGTTCGCCGCCGAGCCGCGGCCCTGGCAGAGGATGCCCTGGTCGCGGGCGAAGTCGACGACGTCGCTCACCGTCAGGAAATAGGGCGCGTAGCCCAGCCGCGCGATGAGCGCCAGCTCGTGCCGTGCCTGCGCCGCGACCTTGTCGGGCACGCCGCCGGGATAACGCCAGCCGAGCCCCTGCCGGGTCAGCCGCTCCAGGCGGGCTTGCGGCTCCTCGCCCTCCCAGATCTCGCTCGGGTACTCGTAGCGCAGCTCGTCGAGCCGGAAGCGGCAGTCCTCGGCGATGGCGCCGGCGCGGTGCACCGCCGCCTCGTGGCCGGCGAAGAGCCGCAGCATCTCCGCCTCCGAGCGCAGCCGCGCCTCGGCGTTGGCGAGCGAGGCGCGGCCGATGGTGTCGATGCGCCGGCCCTCGCGGATGCAGGTCAGGACGTCGACCACCCGCCGCCGGCGGGCATGGTGCATGATCGGCGCGGCCGAGGCGACGAGGGGCAGCGCCAGCTCGGCGGCGAGCGCCGCCGCGCGGTCGAGCCGGCGCGCGTCCTCGCCGTCGTAACGCGGGCTCGCAAGGAGGTGGGCATGGCCGTGCCGGCGGGCGAAGCCGCGGGCGAGCGGCAGCCAGCTGCGTAGCCCGCGGCTCGGCAGGTGCAGCAGGAGGTGCAGCTCGCCGAGGTCGTCGAGGTCGGCGACGTGGAGCGTGCAGGCGCCCTTCTTCGCCCGGCGGTTGCCGAGGGTGAGCAGCTGGCAGAGGCGGCCCCAGCCGGCGCGGTTCCGCGGCAGGGCGGTGACCTCGAGCCCGTCGGTCAGGCAGAGCCGTGCCGCCGGAATGAGCCGCGGCACCGGCGCGCCCCCGCGCGCCGCCTCGACAAGCTCCTGGTGCGCCCGAACGATGCCGGCGACCGAGTTGCGGTCGGCGATGGCGAAGGCGGGGAGGCCAAGCTCGATCGCCCGGAGCGCGTATTCCTGCGGGTGGCTGCCGCCCACCAGGAAGGTGAAGTTCGAGGTGATCGAGAGCTCGGCGAAGGCCATGGTCGCGGCGTCCAATCGCTCACGCCCGCGGGGTCTGGATCCGTTCAGACGCGGCCGTGACAGTGCTTGTATTTCTTGCCCGAGCCGCAGGGGCACGGGTCGTTCCGGCCGCTGGCGCCCCAGCTGCCGGAATCGGCCGGGTCGACGCCGGGAG